>SLAU01000199.1 GCA_007126675.1 Balneolaceae bacterium | reverse complement strand
TACAGATTTATGCAGGCCTAAAAATCTGATGGATCAACAGTATTGAATGTCGGAATTGAGTATCACAAACATTTTGCCCTGATCAGATAAAATTTCCAAAACCGGTAGTTCCATTTGTCAGAATAATCGATTTCAAAATTAAACTTCGGTAAACTCTCCATCTGCCATGCCAGTGAACGGGTGTTGATATTCTCCGGAGATAAAGTTCGAATAATCAGGTTTGGAATATGAAACCAGCCCTCAAGGTTCCAGTCCAGGATCAGTAATTGACCTCCCGGTTTTAGCATACGGCTAAAATGTTTCAGAACTTTTTCCTGATTCACATAATAATGAAATGAGTTCAGGCAAATCAGGCAATCAAAAATGTTTTCGGTAAACGGAAGTTCTTCAGCAAAATATTGGGTAAACCCGATACCATCAATTCCATCAACTTTCTCTTTAGCTTTATCGAGCATGCCCTGTGATGGCTCATTCAGTACCAGTTTTCCATAATCCATGCCAGATCCGGCTATCATTTCAGCCAATACACCTGTGCCGCAACTCACATCCAGAATATAATCGCCCTTTGTAATTTCAAGATGATTTAATAGCAGCTGATGCGTGTGTTTTAGATATGCGCTGTACGCGGAATCATATTTTCCTGATAATCTGTTATAATATCTGATGGTTTTCTCAGCATTTTTCATTTGGCACATGCAATCAATCAGTAAAACGTAGTATATTTAATAGAAGATTCAAATTTCAGTATTCGCTCAACCGAAATTTAAACTTAATCATCATGATACGTGGATTAATCATAATAATTTCAATTCCGTTTCTCTTCGTATCTGCTGCTTTTTCGCAAACCGCTGAAATAAATCTTGCCGGATTTAATCAGGTGCCCGAAGTACGAACTCCTGCTACTGGTGTTGTTGAAGTAACGGTAGAAGGGGATTCGCTTTTTGTTCAGGGTGAATTTTCTGATTTACTGGGAACCTATTGGGCAGCTCATATCCATTATGGTGAAAAAGGAAAAACAGGTAACCGGTTATTTCGATTATCGGCTCAGTTAAATGAGGAGAGGAACGGTGGTGTTTTCAAAAAAGAGGACAACCGCTTTGAACTTCGTCCTGTTCATATTGAAGCGATCAGAGAAGGTAATATGTATATCAACATCTCATCAAATCGTAATCAGCGGGGAGAGATTCGGGGGCAAATACCAGCATTGTAAAACAATTAACCTAAATCAAAACAATTAGTAGCGTTGGAGAATTTATCATCTGCACGGGAACAGTATAATACCGAGCCATGGCACAGTATGCCGGTAAAAGAAGTTTTGAGTAGTCTGAATTCCGATGAAAAGGGACTGAGTGATTCAGATGCTGCAGAACGCCTCGAGAAACACGGCCGCAATAAGCTCCCCGAAGGCAAATCAAGATCAGCACTGATGCGATTTCTGTTGCAATTCCACAATGTGCTGATTTACGTACTAATGGTTGCAGCTGTAATTACCGCACTTCTTGATCATTGGATTGATACATGGGTAATTGTTGCCGTTATTCTTATTAATGCAATCATTGGATTTGTACAGGAGGGAAAAGCTGAAAAAGCGCTCGAAGGAATTCGAAAAATGCTTTCGTTAGACGCTACTGTTATAAGGGATGGCAAACGTAAACAGATTGATGCAGAAGAACTTGTACCGGGCGATTTAGTACTGCTGGAATCAGGAGATAAAGTGCCGGCCGACCTCCGGATCATATCATTTCGAAATTTCAGAGTCGAAGAATCCGCATTAACGGGTGAATCTGTTGCTGTCGAAAAAAATACTGAAGCTGTGGAAAAAGATGCAGTACCGGGTGACCGGCTCTGTATGGCTTTTTCCGGTACATCGGTGGTTTATGGCCGCGCCCGTGGCATAGTTGTTGAAACCGGCGCTCATACCGAACTGGGTAAAATCAACCGTATGATGACCGATGTGGAGCAGATAACAACACCTCTGCTAAAGCAGATTGATCATTTCGGCAAAGTTCTGTCTGTGGTTATACTAACCGTAACAGCCTTGTTTTTCGCTATTGGCTATTTCTTCAGAGATTATACAATAGATGAACTGTTTATGGCTGTAATCAGTCTTGCAGTAGCAGCAATACCCGAAGGCCTGCCTGCCATTATGACGATCACGCTTGCTGTAGGAGTACAGGCAATGGCCGGAAGAAATGCGATTATCAGAAGACTTCCCTCGGTTGAAACGCTTGGATCGGTTTCTGTAATCTGCTCTGATAAAACCGGTACCCTTACAAAAAACGAAATGACGGTTACATCCTTTTCCGTTGCCGGTAAGGTTTACACTGTAGAAGGTACCGGCTACAAACCTGAAGGGGAAATCAGATTCGAAGATGAACCTATTGAGGTAAGTAAACATCCGGTTGCAAACAGATTGATGCAGGTGATTAAAGCCTGTAATGATGCTCAGCTTACAAAAAATGAAGATAAATGGGCCGTCGACGGCGACCCCACAGAAGGCGCACTCATTACCCTTGCTCATAAATCAGGGTACGGCGAATTTGACCCGGAAAGAATTGATCACATACCGTTCGAATCGGAGCATAAATATATGGCCACGCTGAATGAACTGGATGGCGAGCGGTATATTTTCCTGAAAGGTGCCCCTGAAAAACTGATGGAAATATGTGAAACCGAAAAAACCGATGATAGCACACAAAAGCTCCAGAACGATTTTTGGAACCAGGAAATAGAGCGGCAGGCTAATGAAGGCAGGCGATTAATCGGTGCAGCTTTCAAAAAAGTTGATAACACTGTTTCTGAAATAGAACATGAAGATGTGGAAAGCGGCATGATTTTTCTGGGTGTTCTTGGTATGATTGATCCGCCCCGCCCCGAGGCTATCGAATCGATCAAAGCTTGTAAAGAAGCCGGAATCCAGGTTAAGATGATTACCGGCGATCATGTTGTAACTGCGCGCGCAATTGGCAAAGAGCTTGGAATCGGAGACGGCACCAAAGCGATCAACGGCCAGGAGCTCGAGAATATGAATGATGAAGAGCTTAAGGAAGCCGCTATAGAATATGATGTGTTCGCGCGAACCAGCCCTGAACATAAACTCCGGCTCGTGACAGCACTTCAGGCTCACAATAAAATTTGTGCAATGACCGGAGACGGTGTAAACGACGCGCCGGCGTTGAAACGCGCTGATGTAGGAATTGCCATGGGAATAAAAGGCACCGAAGTAACAAAAGATGCTTCAGAAATGGTGCTGGCAGATGATAACTTTGCCTCCATTGCAAGCGCCGTTGAAGAAGGACGAACCATCTATGACAACCTTAGAAAAGCAATCCTGTTTATCCTGCCAACCAACGGTGCAGAATCGTTTGTAATTATGGCTGCGGTTTTGATGGGACTCACATTACCGATTACACCCGTACAAATTCTGTGGGTAAATATGGTAACGGCCGTTACACTTGCTCTTGCTTTATCTTTTGAACCTACCGAAAGCGGTGTAATGAAACGCCCGCCAAGAGATGCAGATGCAGCCATTTTAGGAGGTTACTTTATCTGGAGAGTCGCTTTTGTATCGCTGCTTATTGGCGGACTTACCCTTGGCCTTTACTACTGGCTGACAGATTACGGTTACCAGATTGATGAAGCCCGGACAATTGCTGTAAATACTCTTGTTGCAGGGCAATTATTCTATCTTTTCAACTGCCGCAAAATGAATGAGCCCTCGATCGGCACAGGCTTCTTTAATAACAGATATGCATTTTATGCAGTGGGTATTCTGATTGTGCTTCAGCTGGTATTTACCTACGCACCGTTTATGAATGAGTGGTTTGCAACGGCCCCGCACAAAGCATGGTATTGGGTTTATCCGTTGATGGGCGGATTTGTGGTTTTTCTGATTGTTGAAACTGAAAAATATCTGATCGGAAAACAAAGAGCCAAAAAACTCAGACAGGCAAG
>SLAU01000193.1 GCA_007126675.1 Balneolaceae bacterium | reverse complement strand
TTGCCTTAAATCAAAATTATATTAAAAGAGTATTACATGATAACTACTATACTTACGTATGTAAGTAATAAAATAACAGGAATGCATTCCCACAAAAAATAATAACCCACTTCTCCACTCAACCAGCACGCATCAATCGAATGCAACACTCCTGTTCCGTGTTAGTTATATTATATATCAAACAGTTAACTCAAAACACAGGCAGATTATGGATAAGGACAAAAAGGAAAATCCGGATAAGAAGAAACCTATGAATGAGCTCGACAATGAGCTTAACCAGACATTCCCGGCCAGTGATCCGCCATCACACACACGTCCCCGGCGGGATCGCCAAAAAGAGGAGAAGGAAAAGGAAGAAGGTAAGGATTGATTGGCATCTGTATTTCCGCAATCCGGCGGTTCTGAGTACTGAGAAGTTCAGTACCCAGATACCAACCGCTACCCCCCTCTACTTACTTGATAAAAGTTAGCTGCCTGATCAGCAGTTTTCCTCCGGCTTGCAGGCGATAAATGTAGACACCGCTTGAAAGACCTGATGCATCAAAGCTGATCTCATGGATCCCCGCATTCACCTGTTCATTTACAAGGGCGGCTATATGCCGGCCTTTCATATCATACAGATCTAACTGAACATGCATCAATTCAGGCAGCTCATAAGTGATGATTGTTGCCGGATTGAATGGGTTCGGATAATTTTGCCTCAGTGCAACTTCTGCAGGCCGTTCTCCTCCGCCATTTTCTGTATCCTCAACAGATACTTGTAAATCCTCATCAAAGATCAGCCATATTGCCTCGTCACTGCCGTCCTGCCAGGCGAGGAAAGGGTAACCATCGTTCAATTCAGTGCCGGTTGGCGCAATATCCCACACATCAGAAAATATTGTAATATCTGTCATTTCTGTTGTGGTCAGGCCGGTAATACCTGCATCCTCACCCTCACCCACTCCGTCATCATCAAGTCCGGTTGTTTCCTTATCGTAATAGGAGGCAACTATAGTACCCCACTGACCGCCTACAAGGCCACCAAGATAATCGCGGCCTGTTACTTCACCTGTTGCATATGATTTTGTGATCGTGTCTTCATTTCCGCCGGCCAGGCCGCCGATGTAATCACCATCCGCTCCTCCTGCCACATCACCCACAGAATAAGAATTATAAACCGGACCCATGTTATAGCCTATGAGTCCGCCTAACTGTACGGTAAATTCTTCAGGATCTTTAACCTCAACATTTCCTGAAGCATATGATGCTGATATGGTGCCTCTGTTTATGCCTGCCAAACCGCCAGCGTTTTGCTGTCCTGATACGTAACCTTTTGCATAAGAGTTCTCAATGGTTCCATCCCGCAGTTCTCCAATCAAGCCCCCCACACTTCTGCTTCCGGTTACCGTAACATCGGCGTTGCAGCTCAAAATTGAACTATCCCTGGCATATCCCACCAATCCGCCAATATTCTTGTCTGTTCCGGTTACAGATCCTTCTGCACTTGAATTTATGATGGTTACATCCCGCATTTCACCAACCAAACCTCCGGCATATCCTGAATAGCTTTGTCCAAATGCTACTATATCTCCTGAGAAATAAGAATTTTCAATCGTACTATTCCTCATGTCGCCCACAAGGCCGCCAACTATGTATTCATTAGACCTTAGATTTATAATTGAATATGAATCCGAAATGGCCGCATCCTGAACCCTGCCGGCGATTCCCCCCACATACCACTCACCCATTATTTCTGTATCACTTTCAACATAAGAAGATGTAATAGTGCCTCCAACCTTCTTGCCAACCAATACACCAACACGTGAACGGCCGGTTATTTCAACACCTTCAATACCTATATTGCTGATAACCGCATTTGAAGCGTAACCGAACAGGCCAATATAATTCGTTGACTCCCGGTTTATATACAGTTTTTTGACAACATTACCATTTCCATCAAAATAACCTCTGAACGGTCTGTTGTTGTTTCCAATCGGCTCCCAGCCTGCATCTTCATTATATGGAGCCACATCCAGGTCGATGTCGTTATTCAGTTTGAAGTAATCACTCATATAGTCGCGAACATTATTCAGCTGATCAGCCGTGCAGATCAGGTAGGGATCCGTTTCGGTACCTTCACCTCCACAGAATAAAGGTGCCTCCTCAAATATGAGCCAGGAAGTTTCGTCGCTTCCACCTTCACGTTGCCATGACAGGAAAGGATAACCATCGTTTAACTCAGTGTCTGTTTGAGCAATGTCCCAATCAGCAAATGTAGTGAATTGCTTCATTTCTGCTGTGGTTTTAGGCTCAGCCGCTCCAACTGCATCTGTATTCTGATTTGATGCTTCGCTGTCAAAGAAATTGCCGGTGTATTCAGGAGAGAAATCTTCCCCACCTGCAAAACCTTTATCCTCAGGATCATCCGCATCAAAATAATAAACGCTGCCTGTGCTGTAAGAATATTCTATTGCATTTCTGTTGTGCCCCACCAAACCGCCAAATGCCTCTTCGTTTCCGCTTGTACGCGTCACATCACCTGTAGAGTAGGTGTTTGAGGCTTCGCCACTGTTCCAGCCTATCAGTCCGCCCACCTGGTTTATGCCACTCACGTTACCGGTTGAAAAAGAGTTGGAGGTTGTCTCCATATTCTGGCCAACAAGGCCGCCAACCCGCGTATTACCTGTCACTTCGGATGAAGAACTGGAGTTGTGAACAATGCCGCTATTCCAGCCTGTAAGGCCACCTGCAATGGCATCACCCTCCACAGAGCCATCGGAGTAGGACTCTGAAATTTGAGCACTGCTGCCGCTGTTGTTACCAACGAGTCCGCCCACACGATTCAAGCCACTCACATTAGCGGTGGAGTAAGAGTTTTGCACAGAACCGCTGCTGTTACCACCAATCAAACCGCCGGTACCCAGCTCGCCACTCACCTCGCCCGTTGAAAATGAGTTTTTCACCAACCCAAAGTTGTTGTATCCGGCAAGTCCGCCCACATAGTCACTAGCACCACTCACTGAAGCTGTTGCATGAGAATTATCCACTGTTCCTGAATTATGCCCGATGAGTCCGCCTACGTGGTTTCCGCTTCCATTCACCTGACCGGTCGAATGGCAGCCAGAAACTGTTCCCGCATTAGCACCTACAAGCCCACCAACTCTCCAACTGCCGGTGACGTTTACATCCACCAATCCAACACTCTTGATTGTTCCGTTACTGTCTGTATAACCAAAAAGGGCAACGTAGCTCGTACCCTGCCTATTTATGAACAAGTTTGAGATTGTATAATCCTGGCCATCAAAACTGCCCGCAAATGAATCTCCCAGAGTCCCTATTGGCTCCCATCCATCTCCATCATTTGCAGAAGATGAAGCAAAATCATCATATCCTTCAGTGTCATCATCCAGATCAGCAATTAACACAAAATAGGCGTCAAGATGATCGCGGACATTATTCAAATGCTCCCACGTTTCAATTTGATAAGCCGTAGTTTCTGTTGTTCCATCGCCACCGGCAAATTGTGCATACAGCTGACCCGGTAATACTGTAATTAAAACGAATAGAACTATGCTTACCGATATGAGTGAGAATTCTCTTTTCTTCTGATTTGCCCCTTTTTTGAATAGATTACGCATCGCCTGGCCTCCCATTACTCCTGGTTAATAAAATCACACTATGAACTTCGAGCAGCTTATATTTATAAATTAAACACTGATCAATATTATTACAATTGTTTTGTAATAGACATTATTCTTATATTATTATTATTTTAATCATTTCTACTTTAAAGACATGTGCATCTTTTAATATATAAAATAAAAGATGTGTATATCTTTTTATTATTTTGTATGCAATTCTATTTACTTAAATCTATTGCAATCACTTCCGTCTCCCGGTTCTTAGTTTCCATTTTGATTGGAGATATGGCAGTGTTTTTGGGAGTGCATGTAGGGTGGGGTGGGTGAGTTG
>SLAU01000206.1 GCA_007126675.1 Balneolaceae bacterium | reverse complement strand
ACTCCGATCTACATCGGGCTGGCACATTCAGAGGATGGGGTCAATTGGGAGCGCAGCGAGTATAATCCCGTTCTGGGCCCCGGCGAAGCCGGATCATGGAACGATCTTCGGGTGGTATCACCCCATGTGATCATGGGCGATGATGGAGCACTCTATATGTTTGCACATGGCCAGAGTGAAGATTCGGTTGAAATACTCCTTGGCGAGATTGGTGTATGGAGATCGGTGCCGGAGTAACCGGCTGTAATTAAATTGGGACGATGATCGTTTCCATGCTCAAGGAATAAAAAGTCATATGAATACCCCGAACTCTTTAATCGTACTTTTTCTCTCAGCACTGATTCTCACAGCCTGCGGCCAATCAACTGATGCGGACGAACCCGGTGAGCTCCCTCAGGGCTGGCAGACAGAATCATTAACTCATGATGGCACTAACAGAGTGTTTCGCTACTACATTCCCGAAGAGCTGAGCGATCCTTACCCGGTTGTGATGGTGTTTCATGGCGGTGGAGGAAATATGAACCGGATTTTTGAGCCGGACGCCAATGCCATTCCCAAGTGGATTGAACTTGCCGACCGCTACGGTATTATGCTGATTGCACCCAACGGCACAGATGCTGAAACCGGAAATCCTGATGGCTCTTCCCAGAACTGGAACGACTGCCGTCCACATATTGATGGTATCACCTCAGATGTTGATGATGTCGGTTTTGTTAATTCCCTGGTTGACTGGGCGGATACTCATTTTACCGAAAAAGGGTTCAATCCGGATATGCAGCGGGTTTTTGCTACAGGCCCGTCGAATGGCGGCATGATGACCTACAGGCTTGCCATCGAACTTCCCGGACGAATTGCCGCAGGAGCTTCGTTTATCGCCAACCTGCCCGATCCCTCGGAATGTACGGATGCAGAACATCCGGTACCGATGCTGATCATGAACGGAACGGAAGATCCGCTGATGCCGTATGACGGCGGCAGCATTCCAGGCGGAAGAGGGGAGGTTTCTTCATCACCCGATACCCGCGATTTCTGGATTTCAGTGAACGGTGCCGATCTCTCCGATCCCGAAATTACCGAGTACCCAGATCTCGATCCGGATGACGGCAGCCGTGTAATTTGCGAGGATTATGAACCGATGCAGGCAGGAGTGGGAGCACCCGTTCGGTACTGCCGGGTTGAAGGCGGCGGACATATCATGCCCTCTATCGATTATACGGTTTCACCCGGCCGCCAGAACCGGGATGTTGAATCGGCCGAAGTGGCCTGGGAGTTTTTTAGCAGGGTAACTTTGGATGAATAAAGCTTTTGTTTGAGTCGGTTTTAGTATTTGAGGAGCATTGATTGCAGATACTTATCCAATCTCACAGCGCTGAATATTTACATCAGCTTTAAAAAATCACCGCTTCAACAATCTCTCCGCAAGAGCTTGGCGCACTGAACGGTGATGCCTGAACGGACCGCGTACTAAAATGACGTTGCCTTTGGCCTCTATCCCGATCTGTTCTGCCATGGAACCAAAAAATATTCTCTGGAATGCAGTTACTTCAGACATACCCGTACAAATGGTGTCGTAATTATCGAGCGATTTCATAATTGCATTTCGGATATTATCATCAACAATTACATCTGGTTTATAAGATTCCGGTGAAATTCCGCCAGCTCTTGCAACCCGAAATATCGCTTGTTTGCCAAGGCTGACAGGATCTTCCTTTTCTTCGTCGGTGGGACGCTGAACATTTAGCAATGTTGGAATTGAATCTGACAGCTTTGCAAATTCAAATGCACGACGTGCTGCAATAGGAGCGTGTGGCCCGGGCCCGGCAAGTGCCACCACATTACCAATTTCACTTTTTTTGATGTGTGCTAATGTAACTTCACAAGTGGCAAATTTCAGAATCTGGTCAAGGTTGGAGCCAAAAATATGTTCCCGCCTGCTGCGTCTGCCCCGCCAGCCCGTCAATACCTGATCAGCTTTTTCCTCGTCGATTACCGACAGTAAAGTGCGCCCGGCATTACGGCCTACGATTGCTCTTGTGCGAATATTCACATTCAGATCTTTGGCGGCCTCACGTGCACTTTGAAGCAGTTTACGTTGTCGTTCAACACGTTCTTCCTCAAATAAAATTTTCTGTTCAAGTGATGTTTGCCGCGGCACCTCAAGTACATTCACCACTACAATTTCCGGAGTTTCCTTTTCTGAATGGGTATGGGCACTTACTGCAGCCAGGCGCAGCAGATCTATTTGAGTTTCAGGGTTGATAACAGGAACCACAACTCTGTATGCATAAACAGGTTCTTCGGGTTCTGATGCAGCATGCAGAATCGCTTCGCCCACAAGGCTTACAGGCTCGGCATGATGTCTTGCATATAACACATACCACAGAGCTCCAAAAATCACAAACGCCAGACTCAGGAGAACTTCAATTGGTGCCATGAAACCGATCAGACCAAAAGAAAGAACGGCACCAAGAATCGGTACTATAGGATAGAATGGTACTCTGAATGCCGGTTTATAATCCTCGGTTTGTGATTCCCGGAAAACGATCAGCCCGATATTCAGCAATCCGTAAACAATCAGGTGCAGCACACTGCCGGCTTTAGCGAGCACTTCGATATCACCGATCAGGATGAATAAAACGATCAGCGCGCCGGTTATAGAGATAGAGCGATAGGGGGTGAAGTAACGCTTATGAATCTGGTTCAGCCAGTCTGTGATAATTTTGTCGCGCCCCATTGCAAAGCAGATACGTGAAGAAGCAAGCACAGAGGCATTTGCTGAAGAAGCCGTGGCAAGCAGGCCTCCAAAAGTAAGAAGTATCAGGCCGGCCCAGCCAAGCATCGACTCGGCCACCAGCGCCACCGCTCGTTCACCATATTCAACAATGGTTTCGTACGGTTCCACGCCCATCAGCACAAACATCACCAGGGCATAAAGTACAATCACAAAAAGGAGGCTGCCGATCACCGCGCGCGGCAGGTTTTTGTCCGGATCTTTCAGCTCTTCTGCCACGGTGTTGATCTCGGCAAATCCAAGATAGGTTACAAAAATCAGACCTGCCGCCGGCAGCACAACGACCCAGCCGCCAAGCTCGGGCGGAGCAACCGGGGTCAGGTTATTCATGTCAACATGAAACAGCCCCACAATAGTAAAAACTGCAAGTAATGTCACCAGGATAACTACGATAATGATCTGCAGCCTGCCTGTTTCCTTCGTACCGTAATAGTTAACCCCGATAAAAATAATGGCTGCTATAATTGCTCCCACTTGTGAGGGGCTCAGAAAAAGAGTTCGGGCACCGGCAGAAGAATGGTAAGGTAACTGCCAAAACCTATCAGGTAAAAAGCTGTTGCAAAAACGAGTCCCAGCCAGTTTCCCCATCCGGCAACAGAGCCGAAAAGCGGCCCCAGCGAATCGTTAATATAGAAATACGCCCCTCCCGCTTTTGGCATGGCCGTGCCGAGCTCACTGATGGAAAGGGCTGTAAAGAGCGCGATGAAACCGGCCACCACAAACGCAATAGCTGCTGCCGGCCCTGCACTGGCAGCCGCGGCTGCTGGAAGAACAAAGATACCTGCGCCAATCATGGTACCCACCCCAATGGTGAGGGCAGCCATCAAACCAAGATCCTTGGCCAGTTCGCGTTCGTTGCTCATTCAGAAAAGTACTTTGAGTATTTTTTGAATACTTCTTTGCAAGGCATTAGCTTATAAAAATCAGTTGGTTCTGTATGATGAAGTGGTTTTATGACCGATAATTTTTTCAAATAGTAATAAAACAAACGGCGCAGCCATTTTCCACTGTATTTTTTGTGCTCGTAATTTTACAGTTGTCTTGTGGAATGAATTATGGTTTGGGGTGACGATTAAGAATCCAGCCGGGATGTTATAACTCGTTTTCAAAGTAAGGCTGGTTTTCTTTTATTACATTGTAAAACGCGTTAACCCTAAGAGATTCAGCTGCATGACCATTT
>SLAU01000272.1 GCA_007126675.1 Balneolaceae bacterium | reverse complement strand
GTTCTTCAAAACATAGGTCTGCGCCCCATGCTAATGCTGATGAGGCTGTCCCAAAAGGTATAATTCATCGAATTTCGCTTAAATAATTTAGATTCTTTCTTCTGACTCACCCTATTTCCCTCTCTAAAAAATAGAGAGGGATTAGATGACTAAATTATTTAAGCTGGTTCATAAATTGATTTACTTTTGGGACAGCCTCGTTTGTTTATCAATTCGGGGACCTACAGGAAGCTCACATTACCATTCTCCGGGTATGCCCGGCAAGCACTATTTCTTATCCAAAATACTCTTGTACTTAACACCGGCTTTGTACACACGGTTCACACCGTTAAAAGCGGCAATCCGGTACGCCTCTCCAAAACTTGGATAGTTGAGTACATTACGGATGAAATACCTGATATCCCCATCAAAATACATTACCGATTGGCCAAGGTGAATCAGATCAGGCGCATTTTCTCCAATCACATGAACTCCCAGCAGTTTCAGGTCATCCGTCCTGAAGACAAGTTTCAGCAAACCGTCTTTAATATGGCTGATATCCGCCTGGGTGATATTCTCGTAATATGCACGGCCTACGGTGTAGTCAATTCCCTGTTTTTGAGCATCCTGTTCGGTGAGTCCGATGCCGGAAATTTCGGGGATAGAATATATACCGAAAGGAATGGAACTTGAGAAATCATCAGATGGTATGCCAAACATATCAGCTGCTGCTAACCTGCCCTGAACAAATGAAGCTGAGGCCAGGGATGGGTACCCAATTACATCACCGGCAGCATAGATATTATCCGAACTTGATTTAAAATTACTGTTAACTTCAATATAACCCTGTTTGTCTGTTTTAACACCGGCTTCACTAAGGCCAATATTGTCGGTATTCGGAACTTTCCCGCCTACGTAAAGCACATGTTCAGTTTCTAAAACCTGCATTCGGTTTTTATCGTCACTTGACGAAAAAGCTATTTCGGTACAGGTCCTCAGTTTATTTTCTTCTACACGTTTTATCTCGCAGTTTTTGAACAGCTGAATATTTTTCTTTTTTATAGCCTTTTTCAGGTGATCATGTATCTCATCATCAAGAAAAGGTAAAATTCTGCCCTGGTCTGAGAGGATTGAGATTCGTGTGCCAAGAGCAGCAAAAATGGTGGCATACTCAAATGCAATAATTCCGCTTCCAACAATAACAAGCCGCCGGGGTATGTGTGTAAGGTTTAATACAGATTCATAATCCAGTACCAGATTGTGATCGATCTCAAAATTTTCAGGATTATTGGGCCTGCTTCCTGTTGAGATTAAAATAAACTTTGTGGTGTAGGTTACTTTATTTCCGAATTGATTTGATACTTCAACAGTGTTTTTGTCAATAACCTTTCCCCAGCCGCGCGCGGTTTCAATATCATTTTTAATCAGGTCGTCTTTAACTTTCCTGTTTTTGATGTCGAGGATCGATTTTTTGTATTGCAAAATATCTTCCATCCTGAACTTCTCATACGGTTTTCTGCCCCTTTCATCACCAAACTGCGTATGAAATTTTTGTATGAGCTGAGAAGCTTCTCTCAGAGATTTACTGGGAACGGTGCCGGTATTGATCCATGCACCTCCCAGATGGTCAGGATTTGCTTCAACCATTAATACCTTTTTGTCGAACTTTGAACTTTGCATTGCACAGGAAAAACCTGCAGGTCCGCTTCCCAGTATGATTACGTCGTAATCAAATTTCATAATAAAAATCAGTTATATAGTCTTTTAAGTTTGAATTAAAATAAGACATCATTTGCTTAAACCCATTAAATAAATCTGTCTGTATAAAAAAGTTCTTAGACTATTTGATTGCCTCTCATTCTTTAATGCTGAAAAGTGGAACGATTTTATTTTAAAAATCAATTTTACCACCAAAGTGTAAGGTCTTATATTAATAGACTGTTAGTAAACGCGTAAGAAAAAAATAAAATCAAATATTTAACTCAAAAAAACGGAATTAGAAATGGCTTATAAACTTCCTGATCTACCCTACGATTTTGATGCACTGGAACCGCATATTGATGAAAAAACAATGAGAATTCATCATGGTAAGCATCATCAGGGGTATACAAACAAAGTAAATGCTGCACTTGAAGGTCACGATTTTGCCGACCTTCCAATCGAAGAGGTTCTGCAGCGTATTGATGAAGTGCCGTCTGATATACGACAGGCAGTAATCAATAATGGTGGGGGATATGCGAACCATAAACTGTTTTGGTCAATTTTATCACCCAATGGCGGTGGCGAACCCGAGGGTAAACTGGCAGAAGCTATCAACAAAGCATTTGGCAGTTTCGAAGATTTCAAAGAAAAATTTTCATCTGCTTCGGCCGGCCAGTTTGGCTCCGGATGGGGTTGGCTTTGCGTAAACAGCAATGGTAATTTAGAAGTTACATCAACAGCCAATCAGGACAGCCCGCTTATGGATGGGATGACACCGATTCTCGGCCTTGATGTTTGGGAGCATGCTTACTACCTGAACTATCAAAACAGGAGGCCAGATTACATTTCCTCTTTCTGGAATATTGTAGACTGGGATCAGGTGGCAAAAAATTATGAAGAAGCTCTATAGAGATTCTTCAAATATCTTAATTACTGAAACGATTTGCCTGAATGGGCAAATCGTTTTTTTTTTTGCTTCAAATGATCAGTTGATTTGTATTCGATACCATTTTTCATATGAACTTTGGTGTTGCTGCTGTCTTGGACGTTGTCTTTGGCGTCTGTCTCTCGTCATTCCATGGCCATCATCATAGTATGGATTTTGCCTTCTGAAATCAGGCGGATCAATCGCAAACCCTATCCAAAGATTCTTTTTTTCGATATCAAAAATAGAACTTCCATCAAGCGGAACACGCATCTCTATACCATAATTTCTTCGCTCCGGATTTGTCGCGAATTCAATTCCTTCTGCCTCGAGCTGTTCATAATCAACAAAACCTCTCTGTGCGGATGAACGGCCATTATATCTTTCTGTAATCATTACCCGTTCAAAAATATATGGCTCAAGATCACTCAGCAGTCTTCGATTCGAGGCAGACTGCATCCATTCGGGATCAGTAGTTAAACCCCTGTATGCCCCGGGATTTTCCCTCAGTAAATTCATGGTGCCGGATGGATAAGTGACAGCATAGTGATACCTGTCATCTCTTTTGTGAGCAAGATAAAAGGTTAAACCCATGTCGGTAATTGCTCTGTGCATAGTCTGATTACGGATATCAACAAAAACATACAGATAATTTTCTGTGTAGTAAGCGTGGAAACTTGCGCCGTCGGTTTGTTCTAACAAAGAAGCGCTTCGGTCCCAGTTGGCAAAGTTACCATCAAGCTCGGGCTCAGATTCAGAAATTGGAATGGTAAGTGTTTCGGTGCTTGAGCAGGCACTCATAATGAATATGAAAATAAAAACCGGTAAAAAAAGTAAACGCATGAAAATTTTAAGAATTTAGCAGATATGGATAATAACAATAGATCTGATAACGATTATCAATTTAATCGATATCCGTAAAGTTATGAATTATACTTATATTCAGCAGGAACAGAACAACAGAAATTTAAATCATATTATTATGCAATTTGGTTTTGGAGTAGGTCCCGATACTTCCTGGATGCGCGAAGAACTCACCAAGCTTGGTGTAGAAGAGCTGAAGACTCCGGAAGATGTTGATCGTATCATGAAGGATTATAATAACGGCACCATGCTAATGGTGATTAATTCGGTTTGTGGCTGTGCAGCAGGTAACGCACGACCCGGCGCAGCAATTGCACTCGAAAAAACTGAAAATAAGCCTGACCATCTTGTAACGGTATTTGCAGGGCAGGACAAAGAAGCCACAGCCCGTGCACGGGAATACTTTAGTGAGTATCCGCCCTCATCACCGGCTTTTGCTTTTTTTGTGAATGGTGAAGTTAAAGCGATGGTACCCCGCCACCGCATCGAAGGCAGAACACGCGATGAAGT
>SLAU01000009.1 GCA_007126675.1 Balneolaceae bacterium | reverse complement strand
GATGATCCATTTGAAGGAGATGAGATGAACCCGGCTCCCTTCGATATTTCACAGGATCATTACGAATTCAATTACTGGAGTGCCGATGAACCGGAGGGAAGTTTTCCGCCAAATATGATTTTTCAGCAAAGTTCGGTGAACGACCCCGGCCTGGATGAGCCGATGACCGATCCATATTTTATCCCGTTTATTGATGAAGATGACAACGAATACCATGCCGACGACCAGGATAAGTTCGGATACCCATATATGCTTACAGGCAGAACAAGATTAAACGGGCT
Organism: Balneolaceae bacterium; assembly: GCA_007126675.1. Lineage (GTDB taxonomy): Bacteria > Bacteroidota > Rhodothermia > Balneolales > Balneolaceae > SLAU01. The sequence goes on along the minus strand of SLAU01000009.1, from coordinate 13,923 downwards.
CAGCAGTGATGGTATTTCGATGATAAATACCGGCCGCGGACGTGACCTCGGCGCTGTTGTGCTTGCACTTGATACAAGAGGTGAAAACAACCTGGCCATACACTGGGTTGCAGAAACATTGCAAGCCAACAGCCGCACTTACAATGTGAGGCTGCAATACAGAACCGGTCTGCAAGCAGAATGGAAGGATGTTTTGGATCATGATGGTGAAATCGTTGAGTATCAGCGCGATTTCGAAGAAGGACCAACGGAGTTTTCAGAGATCCCCTTTCCGGAAGATGCTTACAACCGCGCCTATGTACAGCTAAGATGGAAATATTATTATACCGGTACACGGCTCTCAGAAGATAGCGGACAGCGTGATGAGATCCGGATCGATGATATATTTATCGAAAATGTGTCGATCACATCAAATGAAGGCAGCGAAACTGCTAAAGAGTTTGAACTCCACCAAAATTATCCGAACCCGTTTAATCCGGTCACGGTAATCAGTTATCAGCTTGAACATGGTACCGAGATACAGCTTGAGGTATTTGATATTCTGGGACGAAAAGTTGCCGTACTCGCTGATGGCTTTCGCGAAGCCGGAACGCACCGGGTAGAATTCAATGCATTGGATCTTTCAAGCGGAGTGTATATTTACAGGCTAAGAAGCAATGAATTTGAGCTGAACCGGAGTATGACGTTGATTAAGTAAGTGTGAGATTTTTGGAAACAGTTTTAGATTGTCCAAATAAATTTCGTTATGCCGGACCCCGATCCGGCATCTCCTGACTATATCAACGGCTGGAGATCTCGGACCTGCCCATCGAAGCCTTTGGCATAGTTGGGTATTCGCTAACGCTGCGTCCGGGATGACTCCTTTTTAAAATGTTCGCTTTAATTTCAGCTTTATATATTGCCCCGCAAGAGATCTACTGAGGAAACTCAAGCTATGTAACAATCATCTACGAAATCGCCCGGCGGAAAGCATTCAGCTTTTTAAACGATGGCAGCATTCGCGATCCGTACCAGCTGAACCATTCACCATTAACCAGAAGTATGTTCGCTGACTTGCATACAGCTGCGATTTCCTGAATGTGTTTTTCCTTGAATGGAAACGGCTCACTACTCAGAAGTACAATATCCGGGCGCTTACGATGAATCTGATCAAGGGTAATTTTCGGATAGCGGATTTGATCGGCAAAAATATTATTCAGCTTCCAGTTTTTTAGCACGGAATGGATATATGTATCGCTGCCTACAGTCATCCAGGGACTCCTCCAGATCAGGTAAGCAACATCCCGTGGCGTTTCATCGGGGATACGATCCAGCTCGGTTTGAATTTCATGGATCAGTTTCTCTGCTTCATTCATTGCTCCGCACTTTCTGCCAATATCATAAATCGCAAACAGCGCCTCATCAATAGTGGAAATGTCGGTAACCATCACATCTGTAAATTGCTGCAGCTCCTCTACATCTTCTCTACGGTTTTCTTCCTGATTTGCTATTACCAGAGTTGGCTGAATCTGCTCAATTTTATCAATATCCGGATTTTTAGTGCCGCCTATGATTGGAATCTTTGCAACTTTTTCCTTGGGGTGGACACAAAAACGCGTTCTGCCGGCCATGCTATCTTCCAGCCCGAGATCGATCAACAGCTCGGTAAGTGAAGGGACAAGAGAGATTATTTTTTGCTCAGGCATTGAGTCAGTGGTCAGGAGTCAGAATTCAGGAGGTATGTCGTTAATTTATTTAATTGGATTACAAGTATCTATTTTTTCCAAGTGTTCATGTTTATACATAATCGATTATTGTGAATTGTTCACCTCCTGAATTCTGTCTCCTGAATTCTGTCTCCTGATCTTCTCCAATCAATAGTTCTCCAAGAATCGCCGGGCCCGGCTCGCATAGCCGCCTCCAAACAGATTTACATGCACCAGCAGAGGATATAAATTATAAATCTGAATCCTTCCGTTAAAACCCGGCTCAAGCGTATTAACAGATTCATATCCCCGATAAAATTCGGCCGGGAAACCACCGAACATTTTAGTAAAAGCTAAATCCATTTCAGGATGACCGTAGTAAACGGCCGGATCAATTAAAACGCCGATACCGTTTGTGTCAAAAAAGTAGTTGCCGCCCCACAGATCGCCGTGCAAAAGTGACGGTTTGTTCCCGGGAAAAATTGATTCCAGTTCAAAGTAAAAACGCTCGCAGTTTTTTAAAATACTTTCAGGCAGTTTCCCGGCATCGATTGCTGTTTTTACTTGTGGTTTTATTCGTTCCTCAACAAAAAAGGTATTCCAGCTTTTGTGCTGCTTGTTACTCTGCGGCAGCCTCCCGATATAATTATTGTGATCAAGCCCGAAGTGTGAGTTTGATTGATTGTGAATACCGGCCATTTCAGCGCCAAACCGGAAAGCATCATCAGAAGATCCTGTACCTGAATGAATGAACTCCATGAGCAGGAAGCCGGGCATTTCACCTTCTGGATTTTGATGGGCAATCGTATCCGGTACTTTAATGTTACCGCCGGCCTGTCTGAGCAGATCTAATCCTTCTTCCTCTTTTTCAAACATATCAGCCGGCGCATTGTGGTTCCATTTCAAAAATAGATCGCCGCGATTTGTTGATAATTTGGCAGCCCGATTAATATCTCCACCCGAAAGCGATGTAACCTTATTGACCTGAACAGAATGTTCACGGGATAAAAGGTTTTTAATAGTTTCCGGAATCATATTATTTGTCGATTCTTTCTTTTAGTTTTTCAAGCAGGTTTTTACAGCTTCTGTACAAAATGTCGTACACCTCCTGGAAGCCATCCATACCACCGTAATAGGGATCGGGTACGGCTTTGGTGCCCGGTTTCGGGTCAAACTCCCGCATCAGATAAATTTTTCCGGAGTAGGTTCCCTTAACATCCATTTTCTGAAGGTTGTCAAAATTCTCGTGATCCATGGCAAGAATCAGGTCGAACTCTTCCAGGTCGGAGGGATTGAACCGGCGTGCCTTGGATTTTAGCTGAACACCATGCTGATTGGCTATTTTCTGGCTCTTGCTGTTTGCCGGTTCGCCAATATGATAGGCGGATGTTCCGGCGGAATCGATATAAAAGTATGATTGCAGGCCGCTTTCATTTACAAGGTGCTGAAAAATACCCTCAGCTGTTGGGCTGCGGCAGATATTACCAAGGCAAACAAAACAGATTTTGAAGGGTTTTTCTTTTGTTATCGGGGTGTCCGTAACCATTATTTAATCGTAATTTTCATTTTTATTTACTGACAATTTAACAATAAAAGTGTTCAATGCGTTGAAAAATAAGCATTTTTGGTTAGCTGAGGCCACTAAGAGCAGATCTTGTTCAGGAAAAAACGATAGATAGAATGGTTCATTCATTGTTAACGATTTCGTATATTGAGGACTTATATCAAATTTTTTAAAAGAACGAATACGTTCTGTATGAGCAAAAAATTCGAAGAAGTTAAGCAGCTTGCATTCCCCAAAGCTGAAGTGGAAACACTAAATTGGTGGAAAAAGAATAAAATTTTTAAAAAAAGTCTTGATTCGCGGGCGGATGGAATTCCATTTACATTTTTTGAAGGCCCTCCCACTGCAAATGGAAAGCCGGGTATTCATCATGTGATGTCAAGAACGGTGAAAGATCTGTTTTGCCGTTACAAGACTTTGAAGGGCTTCAGGGTGGAGCGAAAAGGCGGATGGGATACTCACGGGCTGCCTGTGGAAATTGAGGTGGAGAAGGAACTAGGCCTGGACGGCCGAGCCGAAGTAGAGGATTTTGGAGTTGCTGAATATAATGCCAAATGCCGCGAGAGTGTACTCAAGTATAAGCACCTGTGGGATGATCTCACCAGCCGAATGGCGTATTGGGTAGACCTTGACAATCCGTATATCACATTCGAGAACGATTATATCGAATCGGTCTGGTGGGCATTTAAACAGCTTTATGAAAAAGACCTGGTTTACAAAGGGTATAAAATTCAATGGTATTCACCGGGCAGCGGTACGGTTTTGTCATCCCATGAAGTCAGCCTTGGATACGAGGAAACCCAGGATCCCTCTATTTATGTGAAATTTCCCCTCGATGCAGATGACAATGTGTTTTTCCTGGCATGGACTACAACGCCATGGACTATAATTTCTAACATGGCTTTGGCTGTTAATCCGAAATTGGAGTACGTAAAAGTAAAGGTTTCGGAAGGGGACAAGACTGAGCATTACATCCTTGCCAAAGATTGCCTTGAAGACGCCCTAAATCATGATTATGAAATAATTGATTCCTACAAAGGAAGCGATTTGGTTGGATGGATCTATAAGCCGGTGTTCGAATACGCACTGAAAGAGCATCCGAAAGAAAGTGCATGGCGGGTACTTGAAGCGGATTTTGTTACCACGGATGAAGGTACGGGTGTAGTTCACATGGCGCCGGCCTATGGTGCAGATGACTTTAACATATGTTCTGCCAACGATATTCCGATGTTTAACCCGATCGATGCTGAAGGTCGATTTAAGAATCCTGTGAAAGATTTTAAAGGACAGTGGTTTAAAGATGCGGATAAAGAGATTACCCGTGTAATCAAGGAGAAAGGGCTAATGTATCACCACGAAACGTATCTGCACAACTATCCTTTCGATTGGAGAAAAGGCACTCCGCTGATGTCGTATCCGGTGGAATCGTGGTTTATTCGCACAACAGATGTAAAGCAGAAGATGGTTGATCTGAATAAAAAGATTAACTGGAAACCGGAAAGTACGGGAACCGGACGTTTTGGAACATGGCTTGAAAATAATGTGGACTGGGCCGTTTCGCGTCAGCGTTACTGGGGAACTCCGATTCCTTTGTGGGTAAGCGATAAAGATCCGGAATATGTGGAATGTATTGGCAGTATGGAAGAGCTGAAGAAAAAAGCCGGATTGCCTGACGATACAGAAATAGACCTGCATCGTCCGCACATCGATGAAATTACATGGGATGCACCAAATGGCGGCACGATGCGGCGGATTCCAGATCTGCTGGATGTTTGGTTTGATTCCGGCGCAATGCCGTGGGCACAATGGCATTATCCGTTCAAAAATAAAGACAAATTTAAAGAAAACTTCCCGGCTGATTTTATCGCCGAAGGCGTGGATCAGACACGCGGTTGGTTTTATACGCTTCATGCACTGGCAACCATGCTCTTCGATAAGCCGGCTTATCAGAATGTGGTATCTAACGGCCTTGTTCTGGATGCCAACGGCGAAAAGATGAGCAAGTCGAAAGGCAACACAGTAGATCCTTTTGAAGTGATCCAAAAGTACGGTGCCGATACTGTTCGCTGGTATATGATGAGTAATTCATCACCCTGGGATAATCTTAAGTTCAGTGAAAACGGACTAAAAGAAACTCAGCGTAAATTTTTCAATACCATCGTAAATACCTATTCATTTTTTGCTATGTATGCGAATATTGATGGGTTTACATTTTCCGGTTCGCCGCTGCCAAAGTCTGAACGGACCGAAATGGATCGCTGGATCACTTCGAGGCTGAATACCACCGTAAAACAGGTTGATGAATTTCTTGAGGAATATGAACCTACGAAAGCGGCTCGCGAAATAGAGCAGTTTGTAGAGGAGCTGAGTAACTGGTATGTTCGCCGAAACAGGCGGCGATTCTGGAAAGAGGGCAAAAGCCTCGACAAAACAGCCGCATACCAAACGCTGTATGAATGCCTTGTAACCACTGCTAAAATTATCAGTCCATTTGCACCTTATACAGGTGAGTGGCTGTATCAGAAACTGAATGAAGTGACCGGTAAAGATGAAATATCGGTTCACACATCATTTTATCCAACAGTTGAAGAAACAGCGATCGATAAACAGCTTGAACGCCGAATGGAAGTTGCGCGCACAATCAGTTCCATCGTTTTAAGAGTCAGAAATCAGATCGATATAAACGTGCGCCAGCCGCTGTCTAAGATCATCCTGCCAATGGATGAAGACAATCGGGCGATGGTTGAAGCTGTTGAGGATATTATTCTTGATGAAGTAAACGTTAAAGATATCCAGTTTGTGGATGATGATTCGGGAATTGTAAGTAAATCGGCGAAACCTAACTTTCCTAAGCTCGGAAAACGCCTCGGTAAAAAAATGAAAGCTGTTGCAGGAAAGGTGAAGCAGCTTAGCAGTAAAGATATTTCAGATTTTGAGAAAAGCCGTTCAATTGAAATAACACTTGAATCAGGTGAAAGTGTTATATTGAGTGATGATGACCTTGAAATAATGAGAACCGGGCTGGAAGGCTGGTCTGTGGAATCGGAAGACGGGATTACAGTTGCTGTAGACACTGAAATCACAACCGAATTGCTGCAGGAGGGCCTTTCACGTGAGTTTATGAACCGGATTCAGAATATGCGCAAAGAAGCAGATTATGAAGTTACGGATCGTATAGAAATCGGATTCAGTGGTTCTGAAACTCTGGTTAATGCAATACAGGCAAGAATAGAAACAATCAAAACAGAAACGTTAGCTGAAACAGTAAAAAGCAACATACTGCCATCACCCGATTTTGTGAAATCTTGGGATATTGAAGGTGAAGAGTGCGAAATATCAATACAAAGAACGATAAATAATTAAATATTAGTTGGATATGGCTACCTCAAAAGACTCTAAAAAAAGTGAGCGAATTACTCCTTACAGCGATGAAGAGCTTGAATATTTTAAAGAGATAATTATCAAAAAGCGCGATGAAGCAGAGCAGGAGCTTACTACACTGCAAAATTCCCTGCGTGAAAGCATGGAAAATTCATCCGATGAATCCGCCTATTCATTTCATATGGCTGATGCGGGCACTGATGCACAGGAAAGGGAAAAAACGTATATGCTTTTCAACCGGACCAAAAAATTTATTCGTTATCTGGATGATGCTCTACAGCGTATCGAAAATAAAACCTATGGCGTTTGCAAGGTAACAGGTAAAAAAATCGCGAAAGGCCGACTTGAAGCGGTACCTCACACCCAATTAAGCATTGACGCAAAATTAAAAAGACGCTGAGAGCAGTTTGTCTATTCGAAACAAAAAATTATTACTGCTTGCCCTGCCCGCAATAATTGTCCTGGTACTCGACCAGGTAACAAAATACTTGGTGAGAACAAATCCCGAGCTGCACAGGGTAAATGTAATTGATGGCTGGCTGGCCCTGAACTTTACCAAAAATCCCGGTATGGCAATGGGTATGGACTGGCTCTCAACTCCAACAATAAGCGTGGTTGCAATTCTTGCCACGATTGGTATTACTGTTTATATAATCAAAACACTGCATAAAGCTAATTTTTGGTATCTGATTTGTATGGGACTGATTATTGGCGGTGCACTTGGAAATATTTCGGACCGCATTTTTATGGGTATTGTAGGCGGATATGGTGGCGTACTTCATGGCCATGTCGTAGACTTTATCCATTTTAACCTCACCATAGGCGACCGGGCCGTATTCCCTTACATATTTAATGTTGCCGATATTGCAATAAGTACGGCTATAATAGCCATGTTGGTATTCCATAAACAAATATTGCCTGCCGAAGATAAACCAAAACCTGAAGACACCCTTTCCGAAACCCACGAAGAACCCGATATGGTATCGGAAGCCCTTGATCCTGATAAGAGGGAAGTTTAGTTGGTTTAGTTTGACGTCTAATCACGAGTTTTTTGGTTTACAATCTTATTCTCTTCAAATAAAATTTTGCCGGTATTTAACAACTAAAAGTTGATGGCCAGCTCTTGTCTGTGGTCTGTTTTATTTTTTAAAAAACTTGTGATCCTTTTGGAGAGAATTTGGTGCATGGATATAAAAGGGAGTTGCATTTCTCATATGCTTATCAAGAAGAGAAGATCCCGTATCGAAGCTGCATATATCGTCATTCAGGCAGCGAGATACGGGATTGCGTTTTTTATCTCGAATTCACATTATTTATTCTTTGTAATCTGATTATGCAGCCACGCCTTTGAGCTGACCCAATCGCGTTTTACCGTGGCTGTTGATACACCGAGAATTTCAGCGGTTTCCTCGATGTTGTATCCTGCAAAATATTTGCATTCAACTACCTTTCCCTGCCTCTCATTCATCTGCTCAAGCTTTTGAAGGGCCTCATCAAGGGCAACAAGCTCTTCAGCTTTTTCAACTGACATGTATATGCCCTCTTCGAAACTTTGCTTGTTCAAACTTCCGGCACGTTTTTGTGTGCTTTTCATTTTGGCATAGTTAACTAATATTTGGCGCATAGCACGGGCAGCAATACCAAAAAAGTGTCTGCGGCCGTCCCAGTCTCCCTTGGGCGGATGTTTTACCATTTTTAAGTATGCCTCATGAACAAGAGAAGTCGTGTTCAGGGTGTGATCGGCCCGTTCGCGCCTCAATTCTCTGTGGGCCAGTTGTCGTAATTCGTCATAAACAACGGGCAACACCTTATTTATCGATTCCGAATGCTCATCAAGGGAATTCAATAACACCGTAAGATTTTGGCCGGAATTCATCTTTTCAGTCATAAGTCACTCATTGTATTTGAAAATGGAAGTGCACTAAAATCATACAAAAATAAAATCGAAAATAAACATCTCTGCAAGTAGAATTATTAAAATGATCTTTTTTGCTCCGGTTTGGTGCATGGGAGTATACAGGCAATAAATTCGTCTATGTTGGCCTAAAACAAATCACAAAATCAAACTGTCATGCGAAAAATCAATCCTTCGATCACCTTATTAATTGCGCTTTTGATTGTTGTGTTCACAACAAGAATAACGTCCGGAAGCAGTAGTACTGTATTTATCTTGAATGATGATAACGGTGTTGCTTTCATTACAACATGGAAGTCGGATAACCCCGGTGTATCGGGAGATACACAAATCACCATTCCAACCCACCCTGACGAAACGTATAATTATAACGTGTTTTGGGAGAATGTGAATGATGAAAATCATAATGGTACCATTTCAAATGTAACCGGGGATGTTACGATTGAATTTGGTGCTACCGGCACATTTCGGGTTGAAATAACGGGTACATTTCCAAGAATTTTCTTCAATAAGCAGGGTTTTTTTGAGGAAGAAGGGGAGTGGGAAAAAATACTTTTGGTTAACCAGTGGGGAGACATTAGCTGGAGCACCATGGAGAGTGCCTTTTATGGTGCTGTGAACTTAGATGTGGTTGCCGAAGACGCTCCGGACCTAAGCAATGTAGAGAGCATGAGAGGCATGTTCAGGAACGCCTCTTCTTTCAACGGGGATATTGGCCACTGGGATACTTCCAACGTGACGGATATGCAGTGGGTTTTTCAAGGAGCTTCACTATTTGATCAACCAATAGGAGATTGGAATACGGATAATGTGACCAACATGTTTGGGATGTTTTCCAGTGCAAGTTCATTCAATCAGCCCATAGGCGATTGGGAAACAGGTAAGGTTACCAATATGGGATTTATGTTTTCCGGTGCAAATGAGTTTAATCAGCCGATCGGAGGTTGGGACACGCGTGAAGTAACTAATATGATATCGATGTTTAGTGCACTTTTTTCAGGGCAAAGTTCATTTAATCAGCCCATAGGCAACTGGGAAACAGGTAAAGTTACCAATATGGATTCCATGTTTAGCCATGCATTTGTTTTTAATCAACCCATAGGCGACTGGGATACGGGAAGTGTTACAGATATGCATTCTATGTTTCGAAATGCAAGGGAATTCAATCAGCCCATTGGCGGCTGGAACACTGAAAAAGTTACAGATATGACTTCCATGTTCGTAGGGGCAGAAGCATTTAATCAGCCTATAAACAGTTGGGAAACTGGTGAAGTAACCAGCATGGGCGCCATGTTTAGTGGGGCAAAGGCATTCAATCAACCATTGGATAATTGGAATACCGCAAAAGTTACAACCATGAGAAGTATGTTTTATGGTGGAGCAGAAGAATCACATGCCTTTAACCAAAACCTGGGTTCCTGGAACATTGGCAGTGTTACAGATATGCAGTTTATGTTTGACAATTCTGCAATGTCAGTATCGAATTATGATGCTACTCTTGCAGGGTGGGCTAATGGAGATAATATTCCATCAGGAATTTCTCTTGGTGCTTGGCGAATTTCTTATTGCGATGCCGACTCCAGAAATACATTGATAGATACGTATCAATGGACGTTTCTTGGCGATGCGCTTGCAGAAAATTGTGATGAACTTCCCCTCTTCATAACCACCTGGAAAACTGATAACCCTGGTGGCTCGGGCGACAATCAAATCCGTATCCCCATGATCGGAGGCGGCTATGATTTTATAATAGACTGGGGAGATGGCTCCGATGAAACATACAGCAATGACCCGACTGAGGATGTGCAGCACTCGCTCACTCACACGTATTCCGATCCGGGCACGTACACCGTGTCTATCTCCGGTGATTTTCCAAGAATCTATTTCATAAATGCAGATGACAGGGAAAAAATACTTACGGTTGAGCAGTGGGGTGATATCCAATGGGCTTCGATGGAAAGGGCGTTCAATGGTGCGGTAAATCTCAATATTACCGCCACCGATGCCCCGGATCTTACGGCAGTGTCAAGTATGAGGCAGATTTTTAACCTGGCTTCAAGCCTGAATGCGGATTTGGACAACTGGGATACGTCTACCATTACCGATATGTATATGGCCTTCAGAAGGGCAGTTCAGTTCAACGGTAACATTGCAGGCTGGCAAACTGGTAATGTAACCGATATGGCAAATATGTTTATTGAAGCCGAAAACTTTAACGGCGATATAAGCGGCTGGGATGTTGGGCAGGTGGCTACCATGGCCGGTATGTTCAGGGATGCCAAAGCGTTTAACGGGGATATATCGGGTTGGAATACTGAAACTGTGGCCAACATGAATAATATGTTTCGCGGTGCATCAGCCTTTAACCACGATATAGGGCAGTGGTCAACCGGAGCTGTTGTAGATATGAGCAATATGTTCCAGAATGCGAGCAGTTTTAACCAGGATCTAACTTTATGGTGTGTGGATAGCATTGCATCGGAACCATCAAACTTTTCAGCCAACAGTCCGCTGGCAGAGGAGAACAAGCCGGTATGGGGCACCTGCCCGGGTGTAACTTCGATTGAGGCCAAAGCAATACCTGTTGCATTTTCTCTGGAGCAAAACTATCCAAACCCGTTCAACCCATCCACAGTAATCGGGTATCAGCTGCCTGTAAACAGTGAAGTAAGCATCGAAGTTTATAACCTGCTGGGTCGTCGTGTAGCCACCCTTGTAAACGAACGGAAGCCTGCCGGGCACCATAATGTAACCTTTGATGCCTCCGGCCTTTCAAGTGGTGTGTATGTCTATCGGATCCGTGCCGGGGAATTTGTAAAGACAAGAAAGATGATGCTGGTGAAATAGAGATAAGCTGGCGGCTAATCCAATAGGATAGTCGTCAGCATCTAATAAGCTCATTTATGAAATTGTAGTCATCAACCATGAAAAACTAATACTCACCACTGCTTTTTTGGATAAACAACCAAGGTTTTACAGAATTAAACTCACCGCGCATTGCAGGGGCAGTAAAATCCTAAAAAATGCCTGTGGCCGTCTCGGTCTCACTTAGGCGGATGCTTTACCATTTTTAAGTACGCCTCATGAAAATGAGAAGTTGTGTTCAGGGTATGATCTGTTCGTTCGTGTCTCAATTCTCTGCAGGGCACTTTTTGTGTTTGAAAATGGAAATAGATTAAAAATGATCTTTTTTGCTCCGGTTTGGTGCATGTAGTAATACAGTTAAAAAGGTACGTCTGTCTTAATTTTTTAACGGTTCATAAAATATCTAAAAAACATCACCAGCTATGAAAAAACTAATACTCACAATCGCACTCTTTTTCTTGATTTCCGCCTCACTGGCAGCACAGGACTTTTACCTGCACGAAAACGGCGTAACCGTAAAATGTGAAAATGCCGAAGTGGGCGATACCGGCGAGGTTAATGGGGTAACCTATACCAAGCGAAGCCGTGATCAGATAACACCGGAAAATGCTGCAACTACATGCACATCGGGCATTGAGGATATGTCCCTGTTATTTCGTGGAGAAGGCGCGTTTAATGAAGACATCAGCAGCTGGGATGTTTCTTCCGTTACAAATATGGATCGGATGTTCCAGAATGCAACGGCTTTTAACGGGGATATCAGTAGCTGGGATGTTTCATTTGTGACAAATATGCGACGAATGTTTAATGGGGTGGACGCCTTTAACGGAGATATCAGTAGCTGGGATGTTTCATCTGTTACGACTATGGCTAATATGTTTTTACGGGCAGTTTCATTTAACCAGGATATTGGCAGCTGGAATGTCTCTTCTGTGACAAATATGACAGAGATGTTTCAGGATGCAGATGTATTTAACCAAGGCCTTAGCGATTGGGATGTGTCCTCAGTCACGTCAATGGCATGGATGTTCTTAAATGCAAGCTCCTTTAATGGAGATATCAGTGGCTGGGATGTTTCTTCCGTTACAAATATGGATCGGATGTTCCAGAACGCAACGGCTTTTAACGGAGATATCAGTGGTTGGGATGTTTCATCTGTGACAAATATGCAACGAGTGTTTCTTGAGGCAATTTCATTTAACCAGAATATTGGCAGCTGGGAGGTCTCTTCTGTGACGAATATGACAGAGATGTTTCATGGTGCAGCTGCATTTAACCAGGATCTTAATGACTGGAACGTGTCTTCAGTCACGCGATTGACAGCGATGTTCCTGGATGCAAGCTCATTCAACGGAGACATAAGCAGTTGGGATGTTTCTTCCGTGACCGAAATGAGCAGTATGTTTAAGGGAGCTGAAGAATTTAACAGGGATATCAGCAGCTGGGATATCTCTTCCTTAGAATCTGTAGCTGCAATGTTCGAGGGTGCAAGTGCCTTCAACCAGCCAATCGGGGATTGGGATGTCTCTTCAATAACAGGTTTTACACAGATGTTCATGGGTGCAACGGCATTTAACCAGGATATTGGTGGCTGGGATGTTTCCTCTGCAATATTTATGAACAATGTGTTTAATGGCGCAGCGGCTTTTAATCAAAATATTGGCAGCTGGGACGTTTCAAATGTCACGATGATGGCAGGGATGTTCGAATCGGCCACTTCTTTTAACCAGCCAATCGACGACTGGGATGTCTCATCAGTAACAACTATGGATCGTATGTTTCAGGGGGCAGAGGCCTTTGATCAGGATCTCAGTAGCTGGGATGTTTCCTCTGTACGATGGATGCGGAACATGTTCAGAGACGCAGTTTCTTTTAATGGGGGTCTTGGTGCATGGAACGTCTCCTCTGTACAATTTAAGGATGACATGTTCAGGGGTGCAGTTTTCTTTGATCAGGACCTGAATAGCTGGGATGTTTCTAATGTCAGGACTATGGCCGGGATGTTTCAGGGAGCAAGCTCCTTTAATGGTGATATCAGCAGCTGGGATGCATCGTCGGTCAATAATATGATTGCAATGTTTGAATCTGCGAGTTCCTTCAATCAGGATATTGGTGAATGGGATGTCTCATCTGTTACCAATATGCAATATATGTTTTTGAATGCCACAGAGTTTAACCAGGATCTCAGCGGTTGGTGTGTGAATGCGATTGCACAAGAGCCGGAAGATTTTTCAACGGGGAGCTCCCTTGCACAGGAATTTCACCCGGCATGGGGTTCTTGTGCGGCTACCTCTATAGCCGAAACAGAACATCCACAGTTTTTTAGTCTGGGGCAAAACTATCCAAACCCGTTCAACCCATCCACAGTGATTGGTTATCAGTTACCTGTAAACAGCGAGGTGAGAATCGAAGTCTATAACCTGCTGGGCCGGCGTGTTGCCACCCTTGTAAACGAACGGAAGCCAGCCGGGCACCATAATGTAAACTTTGATGCCTCCGGCCTTTCCAGCGGT
>SLAU01000370.1 GCA_007126675.1 Balneolaceae bacterium | reverse complement strand
CTTTCTCATCCAACTCAATTATAGCTCCGCAGCAAAGTTATGGATACGGATTTTCAATCAGAGATTATAACGGAGAACGGGTGCTGACCCATGGCGGTGCTACTGACGGCTTTAACACATTCTATCTGCTTGCGCCCGGCAAGGATCTTGGAATAATGGTAGTGACTAATGTATTCAGTTCATTCCAGCAGGCAGCTGTTTACACAATTCTGGATCACCATCTGGGAACTGAAGAACCAAATGACTGGAACCGGTTATACTGGGATAACTACCAGGAGCGCTACGAAGATGCAATGCAACGAAGAAAAGAGTTTGAAGAGAAGCGGCGCACAGATACAGAGCCATCAAAAAGCTTAAGAAACTACACCGGACTCTATCATGACAATCTGTACGATAAAGCACGGATTTTCATGGAGGATGACGGACTGGTCATTCAATTCTGGAATGATGAGACTCTGGTTGCTGATCTTGAACACTGGCATTATGATACATTCAGAATGGTGTGGAGAAATCCGGCTCAGCGCGAAGAATTTGTCACATTTCGTCTTGGTTTGGATGGTTATGTAAACGGTATGGAGGTACGATATACACTTCGTCCGGTATTATTGCAGGCTGGGGCATATCCTACTGATTACTACCGCGACGTACACTTTGAAAAAATTGCACAGTAATAAAATTGATGCCCGACAAGAAACAAGAAATATTGGATGATCTGATACAATTCATCGAAACCGAACGTGAATTGTATGGTGATTTCTCCACTGTTCGTGAAACTGATAGTAAAATCACACAAAATGATAGTTCACAACATCCTTCAGAAGAGCATGAAGCAAAACCGCTTACTCTGGATGAAAAACTAAATGCCTGTTCTAACCTTGATGAACTCAGAGAATTGTGTGCTGCTGCCGATGAACTGAAAACCGACCTTGAAAATACAAATCTGGTGTTTGGTGTTGGAAATCCGAATGCTGACCTGATGCTGATAGGCGAAGCACCGGGTGAGCAGGAAGATATTCAGGGTGAGCCGTTCGTCGGGCCGGCCGGAAAGCTTCTAAACAAAATATTGAAAGCGATCGATTTTGAACGGGAAGATGTATATATCGCAAATATATTAAAGCATCGTCCGCCGGGCAACCGCAACCCTAACGAGCATGAACGCACACGCAGCCTGCCCTACCTGATGAGGCAAATTGAACTTGTAGATCCTAAACTGATTTTGTGCCTTGGTAAAGTTGCAGGACTCACGCTTCTGAACAAAGACTCTACCCTGAGCAGCATTCGGGGAAGGTTTCATGAATTTAAAGGCATTGAACTAACCGTTACCTACCACCCCGCTGCACTTCTTCGAAACCAAAACTGGAAGCGGCCCATATGGGAAGATGTACAAATGGTTCGTAAACGCTATGATGAGCTTGGTGGGAAGCCGTAAATCCAAACATTCTTTTTCTTTTCTGAATTAAGATTATAAATCTGAAATTTCTGAATGAAAGTTTTCCACAAATGTGAAGAACTTAAATTGCCGATGTTGAAAAATCGTTCTGATTTTTCTGCCGGATCTCTCAGGATTTTGTTAGTTTACAGTTAAGAATTTTCAGTTTTATCCGGGTATCTATAACCCTCATAATCCCGGCAATCTAATACAGGCATGGCTCAACAAAACGGCTCAAATTACTCTAAAAAAGATGACCAATCTTTAACTGAAGGCGGACGTGTTCCACCACAGGCGGTTGAAGTTGAAGAAGCTGTTCTCGGCGCAATGCTGATTGAACAGGAAGCGGCGACTATAGCATTACAAATGCTGAAGGCTGAGGATTTTTACAAACCGGCTCACCGGCATATTTATGAGACCATTCAGAAACTCTACGAAAGGGATAATCCACTTGATCTGCTGACTGTAGAGAGCGAATTGCGCGATAATAACCTTTTAGATACCATCGGAGGAGCATCCTACCTTGCCGATTTAACACGGTCGGTAAGTTCAGCAGCTAACATCGATTATCATGCACAGATCATCTCAGAAAAATCGATCAAACGTAAGCTGATATTGCAGTGTAACGAGATCATCAAAAATGCATATGATACAACAACCGATGCGTTTGAATCACTGGATGCCGCAGAGCAGAAAATTTTTGAGATCTCAAACACAAAGAACAGAACCGGTGCCCAGGCGATTAGCGATGTACTGAAAGACACGCTTCAATACCTGGAAGACCTGCGCGGAAAGCCCTCAGGAATTACCGGTGTACCTACCGGACTTGATGTGGATAAGTACACATCGGGATGGCAGCCGGGTGATCTGATCATTATTGCGGCACGTCCATCGATGGGTAAAACAGCTTTTACACTGACCGCCGCACGGAATGCGGTTTTATATCCAGATGAAAGCATGCGAACGGGAGTCGCAATTTTCAGCCTCGAGATGTCTTCTCAGCAGCTGGTACAACGATTCCTGACCATGGAAGCCCGTATTGATGCTCAGGCTGCTCGTACCGGGCGTTTGAAGGATGATGAGTTCAAGCGCCTGATTGACGCTGCAAGCCGTTTATTTACTGCCAATATTTTTATTGATGATACACCCGGCCTTAGCCTGATGGAACTTCGAGCAAAAAGCCGCCGCCTGAAGAGTGAACATGATATTGGCCTCATTGTGGTGGATTATCTGCAGTTGATGAGTGCACAATCAAAAGAAATCGGAAGCCGGGAACAGGAAATTGCAACTATTTCGCGCGGGCTTAAAGCACTTGCAAAGGAATTGAATGTACCGGTTGTGGCACTGTCTCAGCTAAGCCGTCAGGTTGAGCAACGCGGCGGCGATAAGCGTCCGCAGCTTTCCGACCTCCGTGAATCCGGTTCAATTGAGCAGGATGCTGATGTGGTTTGTTTCCTCTACAGGCCGGAATACTATGGAATTACAACAACACCTGAGGGTCAGTCTACAGCAGGACTTGCAGAGCTGATCATTGGCAAACAGAGGAATGGCCCGATCGGGACTTCCAGCATGTATTTTGTGAAGCAGTATGCGCGTTTCGAGAAATTGACACAAGGCTCCGACGACACACCCGCAATTACCGGTGACACCCCGCAGCAAAATGACCCGTTTCTACCCGACAATACCGGGCCGGCAACACCTCCACCGCCAACGCACAATCCGGGCGGTGATGATGATGCGCCTTTTTGAACTCACCCTTTCGGACTGACCCCTGTCCCCTCTCTGCAAGCAAAGAGGGGAACTCCTCAATTGGTTTAGAAATCAATTTTAATTTACAAGCTCCAAATTCATTCCGAAGTCACCCCTGCCTACGCTATCTACTTCGCCATCTACTATGCTAAAGCTTCGTAGATCAGGAAGGCTTCGTAGATCGGGAAAGCTTCGGCAGGTAGGCCCTCTCTGTCCACCAACCGGCGGAGATGGGGACAGGCCTGTCTTCCGTAGTCTTGTACGGAGGGACAGGGGGTGAGTCCAAGAAGGCTTTACACCACCTTCGGAAAATATTTTACCCCGGGCAGCCCTTCAAAATCGGCATCCTGAGTCCAAAGTGTGGCACTATACTTTTCTGCTATCGTATAGATGATAGCATCCGCCATGGGCAGGGTTGTATCGTGACTCAGTTTTGCTGCGTTTAGCGCTATTTCCGTGTCCAGATCCACAATTTTTCCCTGTTGAAGAAGTGTAATCGCCTTCAAAGCATCAGTTTCACCGGTTTCACGAAGCAGAACTTTGAAAACTTCATAGACGCATAGTACCGGTACAACCAGGTTCTCTGTATCCGTGA
The DNA here is from genome assembly GCA_007126675.1 of Balneolaceae bacterium. Lineage (GTDB taxonomy): Bacteria > Bacteroidota > Rhodothermia > Balneolales > Balneolaceae > SLAU01. Next base: position 10,449 of record SLAU01000370.1, on the reverse strand, counting down.
TCACCTTTTTGAACTGTTTGGCATTTGGCTCTCCGGCAAACCAAGCCAGCCACGCAGAGCTGTCAACTACATTCATAAGCGGTCCTTCTCACGCTCAAAATCTGTATTGATCCCACTGAACATACCCTGCGACTCCTCAATATCCATCACGGGAATAAACTCAACCCGGTTTTGATAGGAGATAACATGCATTTTCTGGCCGGGCTTCAAGCCCATTGCCTCTCTGATTTTTGCAGGTATCACAACCTGAAACTTGGGTGAAATTTTGACGGTTTCCATAAGCAATGGTATTACGTTTATCTTATAGATCAATATAGTGTAAAACGTAAAAGGAATACAAATTCGTGCTTTCCGGACTCACCCTTGTCCCCTCTCTGCAAGCAAAGAGGGGAACTCCTGATGTAATTTATAACTCGATTTTTATTTACAAGTTCTAAACGCGTTCCGTAGTCACCCCCTCTCTGTCGGGACAGAGAGGGGGCCGGGGGGTGAGTCTTGAACAAACTGAATGCTGGCAAACAATACTATTTCACCTTCTTGCCTTGCTTCTGATTATTCGTTCGAGATGGCTCCCAGCCCTTTCGGACTCATCCCCTGTCCCCTTCTCTGCCAGCAGAGAAGGGGAACGCCTGAATAGGTTTAGAGATCGGTTTTAATTTCAAGCTCAAAATGCATTCCGAAGTCACCCCATCCTGCGCTATCTACTTCGCCATCTACTATGCTAAAGCTTCGTAGATCAGGAAGGCTTCGGAAGGCAGGCCTGTCCCCTCTCTGCGAGCAAAGTGGGGAACTCATGAATTAATACAGAAATCGATTTTTTTTACAAGCTAAAAACACTTTTCAAAGTCCTCCCTCCTTGTGCCGTGCTTTTCGGCATAGGGAGGGAGACAGTGGGTGGGTCGGTCAGTTCAAAACGAAGCTAAACTCTCCGTTTTCCTCAACTCATCAAACAATTCATCATATCTGTATATCATCCGGCTCCAGTCAAGATGCTTATTGATATTTTGCAGTGAAGCTTTGGGAAGCGGCTGTGTTTTTCCGGTTAGCAGGTCTTTCATGATATTGAACAGATCATCTTCTGTTTCGTACAAAACCGGAGCATGCAACAGCGGCCTGTGCAGCGATTCAGGTATCAGCTCGGGATAGTGAAGGCGATTTGGAACCAGCGGATGACAGCCGCAATAGATCGCTTCCATAATGGCTACACAGAAAAATTCGTAGGTGGCTGTTGAAACAACAATGTCGCCGGAATGTAGCAGTTTACTGTAGTTATCTACATTCTCAACGTAACCAAAATGAGTTATTTGATCCCCAAATCGTTTCCATGCTCTTTCAAATTCTTCCGGCTTTTGATGTTTACTGTCTCCGGCAAGAATCAAATCGAACTCCAGATCAATATCATTCAGGCGATTAAGTACTTTAAAAAACATTGCCGGATTTCGGTCGAACTGCCACCTTTGGTTCCATACAATTACAGGACGTTTGTTATTCTGGCGGATATCCGGTTGTTTATCAAACACTTTTAAGTTTAAACCCGGCCGCATCACAATGCTTTTATCACGAATCTGATCTATCGTGTTGAAATATTTGTCATCCGGAAAATTTTCTAAAAAATTGGGAAGCTCATTCAGTAAATCATCAAGATGAAACCGGCTCGAAAAAATCAGTTTATCTGCAGTAAGCATACTCAGGTAGTTGATGTAACAATACGTTATATCACGCTCCTCTCCTTCCGGTATCGGCTGGGTAAGTTGATTTTCGTGCATCACCATCACCTTGGGTGTGTGCGCAAATCTTGGATTCGAAAGGGCAAGAAAAGCCGGTAGATTGGTCATGCTGCTCACTAACAATAAATCGATTTCCTCTTTAACATGACTGGTCATATCGGCCAGTTTCACCGAATCACCGTGCATTCTCCATTTCCACCCTCTGTAATTTAGCTGTATAGGTATAATCTGATGGCGCGAATGCTCTTTCAGACCTTTCAGGAAAGCTTTGTGTGATCCGCTGTAAAATGGTTCAACCGCAAGAATATTCAAAATTATCTTATACGTTTATATTTCAATAAATGAAGAAAGTGACAACCCTCATAAGAATCAAGAACTGAATAACATTAATGTCAGTCTTTATTTTGAAGCTGAGACTTAATCTACGTTAAGACCTGTGTATCTTACTGTTTTTCTCTGCATTCCCGTTTTAAAAAGTTTTAAATCACCATAAATATTAAAACTTTTACGTGCTCTCGTTACTGCAGTGTATAATAATTCTTTAGTAAGTATCAGTGTATCTTCGTTAGGCAACAGCAGATTTACACTTTCAAACTCAGATCCCTGACTTTTATGAACCGTGATAAAATAGGCGGGATCATAATGCATAATGCGATTTGGTTTGAAGCTTTTTATTTCTGAGCCGGATTCAATGTGTACTCTTAAATGTCCATTTTCATCCCGCACACAAACACCAAGGTCACCGTTAAATATCCCAAGATTGTAATCATTTTTTGAAATCATTACAGGCCTGCCATGATACCATCCGCTTTCTGCATTATACTTTCGGTTGCTTACTACCATTCTTTCAATAAGCTGGTTCAAACGCTCTGTGCCTGTTAATCCACGACGCAAAACAGCGAGCCATACACTTTCTTTCCAAAAAGCGATTAATTCATCTGGTACGGTTATGCCTGATACCCGGTTAACCCTGGAGATCAAATTTTCCGTCAGGCCTGAAAAATCTTCTTTTCTGTAGCTGAATGGAATGTGATCAATATCATTATACTGCGAGAAGATACTCTCTCCATCATAATCAGTTTTCGTATTAGTTTTAATAAATTCTGCCAAAGACCCGATACCACTCTTCTCATCAAACCGGTAACTTTTCGTCAGATACACAATCGAATCCTTAACCGCAGATTGTTCTTTTTTTGGAACTTCAATACCAAGCTTTGATAGTTGGTTAGCCGTATCCGGTGAAAATTCATTTTTTTGTTTCGTACATAAATCAGCAAAAACCGAACCCGCTTCAACGGAATTAAGCTGATCTTTGTCACCAAGCAGAATCAAGCGGGTTTTACTACCCATTGCCATAATTAACCGGTGCATTAGTGCAAGATCAACCATTGAGGCCTCATCAACAATTAGGAGATCGTGGTGCAGTACTTTCTTCTCGGCCGGTGGTAGTAATCCCTCCGTTTTATAACTGTATAACAAACGGTGTAAGGTTTTAGCTTCCTTTGGGATTTTTTCCAGCTCTGATTCACTCAATTTCAGGTTTTTCAATTCTCTGTTGAGAGCCTCCCCCATCCTGCCGGCAGCCTTTCCTGTCGGTGCTGCCAAAGCAACAGAAAGTGGTTTATCCGATAATCTGTTATGCAGTGCTAAAATTTTGGCAACTGTTGTTGTTTTACCGGTTCCGGGTCCACCTGAAATAATTAAAAAAGGTTTTATCAGGGAAAGTGCGGCTGCCGTTTTTTGCCAGTCAGTATTATCACCGGACGATTCAAATAATTGTTCAAGCTGATTTTTTACTTTTTCAGTATCAGGTATATTAGCTCCCTGATCACATTTTGTTTGAATCCAATTAAGAAGTTTCTTTTCATACACCCTGTACTTTCGTATTGAAAGATTTTTGCCTTCGAGATATAATGGCTTCAGCTCTCCGTTTTTTCCTACCAGTGCACTTCTGTTCAGATCATCAATCAACACTTTTTTATTTGGCAGATTTTCAGGTATCTGCTGATCAGGTTCAATAATGCTGAACCAGTCGGCCGGGCTCAAGTCAAGGGGGAGTATTACATGACCGGCAAATAAAAATCTTGAAAGAAAAACTATGCAAAGTTTTTCAGTTTCAGAAAGTGTACCGTATTCACTCTCCAAAAATCGAATCCACTCTCTTTCATAAAGATGAATCCAGCCAGATTCAATTCCCTGATTATACCAGTCTGTTACTTCTTCAATTTCGTTCATACAGATTTTATCAGCTTACTTTTAAGAGGGAAGTATCGGTATAATATCAGAGTCAATCCAGTGGGCGCATTCTGTTGACTCAACTTTCTGTATATTTTAGTACCTGAGAATCACAATTCGTGTAAGACGTTTATAGCTCTTAATGATATCCAAAAAAATTCTCGCAGTGTTTCGCAGATAAATTCGCTGAGTCCCGCAGATTTTCTGCTTTAGGTTTATAAACGAATCCGAAAACCAGGCGGGTTATCTCGGTTTTTTATACACCGGTACGTTTGAACATGCTTCACCATACATCAGTTTCTGGACGTGAGGAAGCAATTTCTGGGTGGCATACATGTATACATCAGGTGGAACATCCATTTTACTGCAACCCTTTAACAGTACAAACTTTCCCTGATAATCTGACCAGTTCACCAGGTCAAGCTTTTCTTTGAAAAGTTGTTTCAGTGCATCCTCTCTTGTTCCAAAATAAATATTTCTCACATGTTCCTGAGCGTGCTGAACAACAAGCATATACGCCCATTTGGGAATAATAGCATCTGTTGAGCAGTAAACGGTAAGATAAGCACCGTCATAATTACTCCAGTCGTGCTCATTCATTTTCTCCCTGAACTCTTTCTCTTTCAGAATCAACTCCTGAAAAAGAAAATCCTTCAGATCCAGTTCATGCAAAGTTATCCCGTCGGCAAATTTTTCAAGATCTACCGTTTCGAGTTTAGACTGTTTAACTTTGTTTATGATTTCGGACATTTAGTAGAGTATTGAGTATTGAGTATCAAGTATTGAGTATCAAGTATTGAGTATCAAGTATTGAGTATCAAGTATTGAGTATCAAGTATTGAGTATTGAGTATCGAGTATTAGGAATTGTATATTCAATTTTATTCAACTAAACAGATTCGTGCATATAACGATATAATCTTGTTACTCGATACTTGATACTCAATACTCACAACGAAAATGACTCTCCGCAAGAGCATGTTCGCACTGCATTGGGATTGTAGAAATGAAAGCCCTGCCCTTCGAGCCCGTCAGTAAAATCCAGCTTGGTTCCGGCCAGATACAGAAAGCTTTTCATATCAATAACAAGTTTAACTCCGCCCTCTTCAAAAACCTTATCGCTTTCTTCGATTTTATCTGAAGAATCGAAATCAAGGTTATAGGTAAGCCCTGAGCATCCACCGCTAACAACAGATACACGAAGGAGGGCATCAGCTGTTATCTGCTGATTTTGCCGAATTTCATCAATTCGTTTTATAGCCCGTTCTGTTATGGAAATTGACATAAATGGTTTCTGCCGGTTTAAATTTTAAGCGGTGCCTTTATCAGACCGAAATTACCTGGAGTTCAGGATCGATACGTTTTACCATACTTTCGATGGCATAAAGTGTACCTGAAGTTGCCGTTGGACAAGTGCCGCATGCGCCCTGATAGTGAACCTTCAGCCGGTTACCATCCAATCCGATAATTTTCAAACCTCCGCCATCTGCCAGCAAGTATGGCCGGACCTGCTCGTCCAGCATCTGATTAATTTGCTGCAACCTTGGGTCATCCGTTTCAAGTACTTCTTTTGTGGCATGTACTTCAGCATCTTCCTCGATATCAAGCTGCGGTTTCGCTTCACGAATTGGCGGTGCCAGTTTACGAAGCAGATCAGACCAAACAGCCTTTCCATCCTGTGTTACTGTGATATACTTGTCAACGTAATACACATTAATTACATGGTCGATACTGAACAGAGCCTTTGCCAGCTCATCATGCTCGGCCTCCGAGCTATTTTCAAATGAACGTGTTACGCCGTTAGTAAGTGGCTCAGCCAACACAAACCTCATAGCATCCGGGTTGGGTGTTCGTTCTATTTCTTTAATTTTTGGCATAATTCTATCGATTTAGGGTAATTAAAATTCAAAAAATGATTTAGCGTATTCGATTCCGTCTACAAGCCTGTCAATATCTTCTCTCGTATTATAAAACGAGAGGGATGCCCTTGTTGTTGCCGGTACATCAAACCGTCTGAGAATCGGTTGTGCGCAATGATGGCCCGTTCGCACCGCAATACCTCTTTTATCAAGCAGCGTGCCGATATCAGATGCGTGGATCTCATCAAACACAAATGATAAGACCGATGCCCGGTGTTCCGGTTCACCTATAAATCGCAAACCTTCAATTTTCTTCAGTTGTTCATATCCGTACTGAACCAGTTCCTGTTCATGTTCAGCTATGTTTTTCATTCCGATTTGAGTCAGATAATCAACAGCCGCGGCAGTGCCTATTCCGGCAGCAATTGGCGGCGTGCCTGCTTCAAACCGGAGTGGTGCCACATTGTATGTGGTTTCCTCAAAGCTCACCTTGTCGATCATGTCACCACCGCCTCTGTAGGGTGGCATTTGATCCAGATGTTCTTTTTTACCGTACAGAATTCCAAATCCGGTTGGACCACACATTTTATGTGCAGAAAAAGCGTAAAAATCACAATCAATGTCCTGAACGTCCACCGGCTGATGAGGTACAGATTGTGCCCCGTCAATCAATACTGCCGCTCCGAACTCATGTGCAAGTGCAGTAATTTCTTTCACCGGATTTACCGTACCCAATGCATTGGATACATGAATCACAGCCACCATTTTGGTCTTTTTGCTGAGCAGTGATTTGTACGCTTCCATATCGAGCTCACCGTTATCCAGAACCGGTATTACCCGAATTACGGCGCCTGTTTTCTCAGCAATCATCTGCCAGGGTACAATATTGGCGTGATGTTCCATCTGTGATAGGATGATCTCATCCCCTTCCTTAAAATGGAGTGAACCAAAACTGTTGGCAACCAAATTTATAGAATCGGTTGTACCTGTGGTATAAACAATTTCCTCGTTATAACGCGAATTGATAAAACCACGGATTTTCCTGCGGGTCTCTTCATAAGCATCCGTTGCTTTCTGGCTCAACGTGTGAATCCCGCGATGCACATTCGCATGCTCATATCTGTGGTAGTGATCAAGCCGGTCAGCTACCTTTGCGGGCATTTGGCTCGACGCACCATTGTCGAGATAAACAAGCGGGTGCCCGTTTACCTTCTGATCAAGAACCGGGAAATCTTTCCGGATCTTGTCAAAATCGACTTTTGATATGATGCTTGATTGTGGCATTTGTGAATAAATGTTGCTGATTGAACCACCTCTGTGAGGCTGTTCAAAAAGGGCGTGATATAAATAATTTATTATAAGTACTGTCATGCCGGACTTTGATCCGGCATCTCCTGCCTGTACTCAGGATAGGAGATGCCGGCATCAAGTGCGGGATGACGCCCATTTTAGACAGCCTCAACTTCGAGGTTGAACCTCAACCTTTCAAAATTAAGCCGTTACTTTATCAACGTTATTGGCTTTTGTGTAACGGTACACTTCGTCGATTAACAACTGGTGTACAGAGTTCACTTTAATATTTTCGATCGTTTCGAGGGCGAATGCGTAAGTCAATACTTCTTTCGCTTTCTCCTCGGTCATTCCGCGGCTTTGCAGGTAAAACACCTCTTCAGCATCGAGCTGGCCGACTGTTGCACCATGCGAACAAAGCACATCATCGGCAAAAATTTCGAGCTGAGGTTTGGTGTTTACAAGCCCGTCAAGCGACAGCAGCAGATTTCGGTTTTCCTGGAAGGAGTCGATCTTCTGTGCATCACGACGTACAAAAATCTTACCGTTAAAAATACTGTGCGCTTTACCGTTCACTACAACTTTGTGCAACTGATGGCTTTCAGCGTGTGAAAAGCGGTGATCCATCGTGGAATGGGTATCCGCAATCTGCTCACCATCGATCAACACAAGTCCGTCGAGAGTAAAATCCACTTCTTCATCTTCCTGAATCACTTTCGGTTCATTGCGTGATAGTTTTGCACCGAGTGTGATTGTGTAGGAGTGATACTCCGAATTTTTCTCCACGTACGCGATCGGCCGTGATACATGAACAGCTTCAAGGCTGTCACGCACAATCCGCGCATGGTGGATATGTGCTTTTTGTTTCACTTTAATTTCGCAGACCGGGATAGTCATATACTTATTGTCTGACAATCCGATATGGTCTTCAATGATCGTTACGTCCGATTCTTCCTCAGCCACAACCAGCATTCGTGGAGTCGAAACATAAGGTTTCACTGAATCGGTATAGAGATTCAGTACATGAATCGGAGCCTCCGCTTTCGCTCCTTTTTCGAGGTGAATGTAAGATCCGTCGGTGAACATCAATCCGTTGTAATGTGTGAACGGGTCATTTTCATAATTCACAAGTTTGTTCAGATATTCTTCCACCTCTTTATCGTCAAGATGGTCTGCCAAATTTCCCACAGTAACACCTTTACCAAGGCCGCCGATTGATGAATATTTTTCCTGATACTCACCATTAATGAAAACCAACCGGCTTCTGTCCGATTCAGGGATATAATATTTTTCTACATCTATGGCAGGACGAATTCCCGCTTCATCCATAGATACAAATTCCGTTCTGGTAATCGGTTTCAGATCTGTAAACCGCCAGTCTTCCATTTTCCTGTGAGGAAAAGGTGAACGGTTCAGAGCTTCCATACTCTGTTCACGTATCTTTTTCATAAACGCACTTTCAACACCGGGTGCGTGCTTTGCAAGGTTGTGCAGTACAGATGGTTCTACGTTTGATGGTAGTGCCATTAGTTTGCCTCTCCGTTTACGGTTGCATAGGATTCCAGCCAGTCATAACCTTTCTCTTCAAGCTGAAGTGCAAGATCTTTGCCGCCTGATTTTACAATTTTACCGCCTATCATAACATGTACGTAATCAGGTACAATATAATTGAGCAAACGCTGGTAGTGAGTAATCAACACAATTGCATCATCTTCGCCATGCATTTTGTTGATTCCATCGGCTACGATCTTAAGAGCATCGATATCGAGGCCTGAATCTGTTTCATCGAGCAGTGATAGCTGCGGCTGAAGTACAGCCATCTGGAAAATCTCGTTTCGCTTTTTTTCACCGCCGGAAAAACCGGTATTAACCGCTCTTTCAAGAAATTCAGGTTTCATTTGAACCAGCTCCAGTTTGTCTTGGATGTAATCCTGAAACTCGAGCGGGTCGAGCTCTTCACGCCCTCGTGAAGCGGCAATTGTATTATATGATTCGCGAAGAAGCGTGGAGTTCGTTACACCGGGTACTTCCACCGGGTACTGGAATGCCAAAAAAATTCCGGCATGAGCACGCTCATCAGGATCCATTTCCAGAACACTTTCTCCTTCATAAATGATATCCCCTTTGGTTACTTCATACTCGGGGTGGCCGGCTGCTACTTTGGCAAGCGTACTTTTTCCGCTTCCGTTCGGCCCCATAATCGCATGGATTTCACCTTTGTTAACTTTGAGGTTAACCCCTTTCAGGATCTCTTCATTTTCACCCTCAACTACTACATGTAAGTCTTTGATTTCTAACACGGTTATTTACTTTTTTGGTTAAGTTTTGTTTTAATATTTTTGAAATCTGTCATCCCGGACATGATCCGGGATCTCCTGTTTATGATTTAGTTTGGAGATTCCGGCACAGGGCCGGAATGACCATTATAAAATGTTACTTCGGTTCTCCTCTATCCCACACTGCCTTCGAGTTTGATACCCAGCAGTTTATTAGCTTCCACAGCGAATTCCATCGGGAGCTCTTTCAATACCTCTTTGCAGAAGCCGTTCACGATCAGTGAAATAGCGTCATCTTCGCTGAGCCCTCTCTGCTGGAGGTAAAAAATCTGATCTTCGCCCACACGCGACGTTGTTGCCTCATGCTCGATCTTACCGGTTGGGTTCGCTGATTCGATATATGGAAATGTGTGAGCACCACAAGTTTGTCCTATCAGCATGGAATCGCATTGTGAGTAATTTCTCGCGTTATCAGCCTTTTTGCTGATTTTCACCTCGCCGCGATAACTGTTGTTCGACTTCCCGGCTGATATACCCTTAGAGATAATTGTACTCTTGGTATTTTTGCCGATATGAATCATCTTTGTTCCGGTATCAGCCTGCTGACGTTTATTGGTTACGGCAACAGAATAAAACTCTCCAACTGAATTATCCCCTTTCATAATCACGCTCGGATATTTCAAAGTAACGGCAGAGCCGGTTTCGAGCTGTGTCCAGGAAATTTTTGAATTGTCACCCTGGCAGAGTCCCCGTTTGGTAACGAAGTTATAAATTCCGCCTTTGCCGTCTTCATCACCGGAATACCAGTTTTGAATGGTTGAGTATTTTATCTCAGCGTTGTCCATTGCAATTAATTCAACAACAGCGGCATGCAGGAGGTTTTTATCATACATAGGTGCAGTACAGCCTTCCAGATAACTTACATGGCTGTTCTCTTCTGCAATAATCAATGTTCTTTCAAACTGCCCTGAATCCATATTGTTAATCCGGAAATAGGTAGATAGTTCCATAGGACAGATCGTGTCTTTCGGCACATAGCAGAAAGAACCATCAGAGAAAACGG
>SLAU01000291.1 GCA_007126675.1 Balneolaceae bacterium | reverse complement strand
GGTTTTTAATTAATTTCCTTTTTTTGATAGAACAGAAAGATAAAGTTTTTTGATTTAAAAGAAAAGGTAAAACAGGCAAAATAAATAGCTTTAAACCAAAAACTATGAGCGATAAATTACCTGACCTGCACAAGCAGGCATTCAGATTTAAAAATTTTAAGAAACTGCAGCATGACGGCGGCAGGGCGTGGATCAAAGATTCTCAGCTTCATGAAGCTCGCAAGGATGCTAACGGTAAACTAATTACAGAAAAAGTTGACCAAAAAGCTGCCCGGCTGAAGGAAAAAGGCGATACGGATGATATTGTAAAATCGATCTGATCAGCTGGCCATTTTGGAGGGTACTGCACGGTGAATTCCGGTTTTGTTTACATGGCCTATATATTTGCCGATTATTCTTACTTCTTCAAATACATCAGGTTCAATTGTGATCTCACTGTATTCTTCGTTGGCAGGTTCAAGACGCAGACCGTTTTTATCGTAATAAATTTTCTTCAGGCTGGTTTCTCCATTATAAAGAACTGCACCAATATCTCCGTCTTTTACATCACTGTCCATCAACAGAACAAAATCTCCATCAAAAATTCCAACATCTTTCATGCTCATACCCGAAACCCGTAGGGCAAACAAACTTTCAATATTAGGAAACAGTGTTTCGAGGGTGATATTACCCAGGTCAGATTCAACAGCTTCCTGCAGATAGCCGGCCGCAATTAATCCGCGAACGGGAATTCCCGGTTGATTTTCCTGAGTTAACAGATTACTGTGATCGGGGTGGATATCATATTCATCATCATCACGAACCAAATAACCCTTTTTCAGAAGAGCCTGAATATTTTGAGTTACACTATTTGGCGACTTATAGTTAAATTCTTCCGCAATTTCTCTGTAAGTTGGCCAAACATCATGCTCATTTTTATAATCAATTATGTAATCGAAAAATTCTTTTTGTTTACGTGTTAATTGTGCCAGGTCCATAGATAATAGATAACGGAATTAATGTAAGATATATGTGTAAGAAACAAAGAAAACTAATGAATTACAATTCTCTTTTCACAGGTTTACTCATTTTTATTCTGGCTTCATCGGCTATCATGTTATCCGGTTGTGAAAAGCAGGTAATTTATACCTATAATTTTGATACTGAAAGTTTTCACAAGTATGAAGAAGCCGTTCAGGAACGCTCATTCGAGAAAACTTTTGCACTGCTCGACGACGATAATCCGGACATCAGAAGATTGGCATGGCTTGCACTTTCCCGGACATTGCCAACTGATACAGATAAACTATTTGATCGGGTTAAAGAGGAAACCGCTCCTGAAGCATGGATCTCTATGACAGTACAAAGAATGAGCGATGACAGGTGGAAAGAGATCTTCGATATTTGGGAGAACGATAAGGCATACAAGCCGGCTATTTGTACTCTTATGGGCAGAATTGGCGATAGAAGTGCAGTCAGTCTTTTGTTAAGTGATAAGCAATATCTAAAAAATTCCCATGAGTGCGCTTTTGCAGTTGGGGGAATTGCGTCACGACTGCAGCTGAATTTAGATATGGCTTCCGATATCCTGAGCCTGGCATTTGAAACAGAGGATATAAAAGTAAGGCGTAATTTATTATATGGATTCTACAGGACTCAATTCCTTAACCTGGAGAGACAATACCGCACATCGGGTAAAATTATTGAGAAGTGGCAGAGAACAATAGGACAGCACCCAGACATTGACAGAATGATGATGCGTATTTATGGTCAACCTGTTATGAATGCAGTATCTGCAATGTGGTCTCAGGGCAAATATCACACAAATGATGAACAGGTCCTTATTGAAATGGTGCGTTCTATGTACGAAAAAGAGATGTACGAATTCGTAACAGATGATTTTTATAAACTCATGCTCTCTACGGGAAATCATCACATTATACATATCACACTGGATGTACTTCAGCGAATACCCGATGTTGGTACGGAGTTAACAAAGTGGATAGCTGAAGAAATTACCGGTCCTACGAGGAATGCAGAAATATTTATCAAAAGCCTTCAGTTGCTCAAAAAAGAAAACGAAGATATAAGTCCATTCAAGGCAAAGCTTGAGTATCATGCAAAAAACTCTCCGATATTTTTAGACAGAGTTATACCTATTTTTAATGAACTTTATCCATCCGAAAAGTATAAGAAGTTACTTTTTGAAACGGCTGAAGAGAAGCACGTTGGTAACGCAATTGCAATTAGTGCAATCATTGAATTATGGCGCACAGATAAGCTGGATGAATCAGAAACCGAAAAGTTAAAACAGCTTATTACTGAGGCTGTTGAAAGCAACAATCCACGGGTATTAAGGGCAGCGGAGCAGTCATTAACTGAGTTTGATCTGTTTAATGAAGAAGAGCTTTGGGGACTTTATGATAGAATAACCGGACAAGAGTACGAAAAATGGTATGAACTGTACCACTCATTTGTGAGAATTTTGGCCAGGCGGTTTGACCAGCATTTTCAGGATGAAATTGATGAACTTAGAAGCATAGATAGTTTCAGGCTGCATCAGCTGCTGGATCAGTTTGAAGGTGAACAGACTCCATTTGAAGGCAATCGGTTTAAATCTGTTAATTGGGAAAAACTTTCAAAATTAGGATCAAAACCCCATTGGATTTTGAAAACTGTGCATGGAACCATTGAGATTGAACTTGATCCGCTTACGGCTCCGTTTACTGTTTCTGCAATTGCAGAGTACACCCGGGCGGGTAAATATAACAATACACCCTTTCACCGTGTTATTTCAAATTTTGTAAAGCAAGGCGGAGATTTTAGTATGAAAAACGGAAGCGGAACTGTACCTGAAATTATCCCCACAGAACCAACGGCCGGTACATTTGAAAGAGGAATAGCCGGTGTTGCAAGTTCAGGAATCGATACTGAGGGCAGCCAGTTCTTTTTCACGATCAACTGGTCACCACATCTCGATGGCAATTATACTATTTTCGGCAGAGCTGTAAGAGGAATGGAGATTGTTGATAAAATACGCGTCGGTGATCTTGTAAAGAGTGCTGAGATTCAGCCCAGGTAGAGTCAATCATTCCCCTTCGGTACAAAACTCTGGATGCCGGTAATTTCGCGGCCAAGTATCAACCCGTGGATATCATACGTGCCCTCGTAGGTGTTTACTGACTCGAGGTTCACCATGTGATGAATTACCCGGTACTCACCTGATATTCCGTTACCTCCATGCATATCTCTTGAAACCCTTGCAATTTCGAGCGCTTTGCCTACATTGTGCCGTTTTGCAAGCGAAACCATTGCGTGGTGATCGCGGCCTTCATCTTTCAGCTTTCCTAACCGCCAGGCAAACATTTGCATGGATGTAATATCGGTCAGCATGTCGGCAAGTTTTGTTTGCGGCAATTGATTGGCGGCAATGGGCTTACCAAATTGCTTGCGATCTAATACATATTGCCGGGCTTTTTCGTAGCAAAACTCAGCTGCCCCAACAGCACCCCAGGCTATTCCGTAACGGGCACTGTTCAGGCACATAAAGGGGCCTTTCAAACCTTTGATATCTGGGAATACATTTTCATCGGGCACAAATACATCTTCAAAAACCAGCTCACCTGTGGATGAGGCCCGCAGGCTCATTTTGTGTTTGGTAACCGGTGCCGAAAATCCATCCATACCTTTTTCAACAAGAAACCCACGGATAACCGGTTTGTCGTTTTTACTTTCTTTGGCTTTGGCCCATACAACTGCTACATCGGCGATGGGGGAGTTGGTGATCCACATTTTTGCACCATTCAAAATCCATCCGCCATCGGTTTTCAGTGCAGTAGTTGTCATAGATCCGGGATCAGAACCATGATCGGGTTCTGTTAAACCAAAACAGCCAATAATTTCCCCTGATGACAGACGGGGCAGAAAGCGTTCCTTCTGCTCTTCAGTCCCGAATATGGAGATGGGATACATTACAAGTGAAGACTGAACCGACATAAACGAGCGGTAGCCGGAATCTACCCGCTCAACTTCCCGGGCAAT
>SLAU01000162.1 GCA_007126675.1 Balneolaceae bacterium | reverse complement strand
ACCCAGGCCTTTTGATGCACGAAAGAAGGAAATTTCAATGACTTGTTACTTGAGAGCTTTTCAACAATTTGTTTTTTTATTTTTGGAAAAGCTATACCAATTGCAACAAATACCCCTTTCAGCTTAAGCACGGCATTAACATCCCCTGCTACGGAAAGTCCAAACTGACTTGTTCCGATTTTATCCGGATCATCGTCAAAAAAACCTTCAACTTTATAGTCTGCATCATATTGCTCAATATTCAAAGCAAGGTGTCCGCCAACACTGCCCGCCCCTATGATATAAAGTTTCTTCATGCCGGCTCTGAGACCTTATCCTTATCATTTCCCCTGAACGGCGGCATCGAAACATCCCCCTCATGAGTAATATCTTCTCTCTTCAGAACTTTTAAAACCGTTAAAAAGAGAATTTTAATATCGAGCAAAAAACTTCGATTATCTACATACCAAACATCCAATTCAAATCTCTGCTCCCAGCTAACCGCATTTCTTCCATTAACCTGTGCCCAGCCGGTAATTCCCGGCCTTACTTCATGTCGTCTTTTTTGAAAATCATTATATAATGAAAGGTAGTGCATTCGTAAAGGCCTTGGACCAACCAGGCTCATATCACCCTTTACTACATTCCATAATTCGGGTAATTCATCTAAGCTGGCTGATCGCAGGAAGGTACCGAAGGAAGTCATTCGTTGTTCATTTGGGAGCAAATTACCATACTCATCTTTTTCTTCAGTCATGGTTCTGAACTTTATCATTTTAAACGGTCTGGCGTTTAATCCCGGCCTTTGTTGAGTAAAAAATACCGGCCTTCCTAATTTGATAGCTACAAATGCTGCAATTATAATCAATAGCGGAGACAACACTATCAAACCTGACAAAGATAATATAAAATCAAAAGCACGTTTCAGCATCGGTTTCTTTTATTTCATTATTGTGCCAGCACTTCCCGTTTATCTAATACCATTACTTCTGTGCTTTTGTCGTATAGATCTAACTCTTTCTTCAATCCTTTCTTTACTGGCAGCTGCCACAGTAATTTACACCAATCATGATTTCCTTCAATTAATCCCGGACCTTTTTCTGTTATAACCACATCCCAGCCGATGGACCGGTTTTGCGGATGCAGCTTTGCAGCTTTGGTTACCAATTGAATCGTTTCACTCCAAAAAGGGACCTGAAAGTTGGCAATATTAATATTCGTTATTGGATGAATCTCACAATCAGATTTCTCTATATCACTGTAAACTGCGGGACCACTCACAATTCCGGTACGTTCATCAATAGGCGCGGCCAGGTTACCGGCAGCCATATTATCAACCGGTGAATCAACTGAAATTCGCAAGCGACAACCCAAAATTTTCACCTCATCTTCTGAATTGAGTTGTGTAAAGATCCGAATGGTATTTACAGCTGAGGGAGACAGACTGTTTATTTCCGGGTGCTGATTAACAAATTCCTCAACCAACCCGTAGTTATTTTTTTTTATGAAATCGAGCAGATCAAAGCCGTTGAATTCGGAACAGTTCCTTATTTCAACCTGAGCACCACATTTGCCGTCTGCTACTTTAAAAACAAGTTTTCCGGATGGATTTGAAAGCAGATCGTTTATCACAGATTTATCTTTCAATTCATCTAAATTCGCAACTTTGTGAATAAAAAAGTCACTATAATGTTTATAAAATAACGTCTTGTCATCCAGGATCAGTCTCTCATTTTTAGGGTTCATTTTTAACTGAAATTCATACATATAGCCTGTTCCCGCCCATTTTTTTCTCTCATCCGCAGAAAGCTCAAAAAATCGAAATTGAAAATATTCCAACAGCGATATATTGTAGCGAAAAACGGATGATAGCATATCTCCCAGGAGTGAGGCCCGCGAACGTCCTGTTTCTTTTGAAGAATAATCGAGAAACTTTTTTAGTTTCAGCCGGTCGAGCTGTTTTATGTAGTAACCCAGATAGATAAACCGTTTCAGATTCATTGAATACTCTCGTTTTGTGTCCTTGAATTGTATCAAAAAATCTACATAAAATGTTCAAGAACATTAAATTATCTCTTTTTAATATTTGAAAGATTTCTCATCACTAAAGTACTCTGAAGTAAATATAAAATTGTCTTCTTCTATATCAATAGTATGTATAACTGACAGAGTTTTACCTGTTCTCATTATTTTTTTGGAGTAATCTTTTTAGGGTATATAGTCTAGTCAAAAAACCGTAATTAATTTGATAGGGATATCTGTAAAGGTGTGGTTTAACAATATTGATAACATTTTCAGGCCAGTTATCAATAGGCCCGACCAATTCCCCCACAGAGTTGGCTTTTAGATTATATGTCGCATGCAGCCCCTCATTTACGGCGCTATTCTTTTTAAACAGTCGCAGCAGAGGTCTCTTCAGAAAGTCGGGTATAAGCCTTTTTAAGTTCATTTTCCTTTGCCTGGGGTTTAAATTTCTCTCAGCTGAGTAAGGGATACTCTTTAATTTATCTGTCATCAATTGCTCACTTTCCATCTCCTTAAAAAAGTCTCTTGAAAACTTTAAAGATGGTTCAACGGATAACCAGAAAACAACCAGCCGATGGTCCCAAAATGGAGATAAAGCTTCATAACCAAAAAACTCATACACCCGTAAACTGTTGAATATAAATTTAGCCTGTCGCTCCTGCCATACAATATAGTCCAAAAATGC
This sequence comes from Balneolaceae bacterium, assembly GCA_007126675.1. Taxonomy (GTDB): domain Bacteria; phylum Bacteroidota; class Rhodothermia; order Balneolales; family Balneolaceae; genus SLAU01. The sequence continues at coordinate 1,357 of SLAU01000162.1, read as the reverse complement.
TTTTTCTGGCACTCCGGACTCTTCAAAAATCTGATTCAGTATCGAAAAAAGTGCCTTCGGTTTCTTTTTGGGAAAATCTTCACTCCAGCTATATTTCTTGAGAGCTTTTTCAGCAATGCTGCCATTAAGCAGAGAGTAATCCAAACAGTTGCAGAGCATATCCAGGCCGTGGCCGGGCATAAACATGTCATCTTTTTTTAAAATGTTCTTTTTTTTGAGTTCATATACAGCTAGAAAATCCTGCAGGTGAGGGTTCGATATTCCATTACTGGCAAATTCGATATAGCTGTCAAACAAACCTGTTTCGTGTAGTTCATACCATTTCTCTTCATTATACTCTATAAAATGCCACTCATAGCCCGCTGTTTTTGCTACTTCTTCGCTGATAGTTGACTGTATATTGCCCGGCATACCATACGTGTAACAGACAACATTTTTATAATTCAGCTTGTAAAGGTAGTTCACAGTTATTCTTGAATCGTGCCCGCCACTAAGTGGTACAAAAATCCTGCTTCCTTCAACCATACTATCTATAATCTCACTGAATATTTTTTGTAAAATATTATCCAGCTTAAAAGCATTTTCTTTTATGTCTGAACGGTCTCTTATAGCAGCAGGCTGGTCAATATTAAATCTGAAATACCGGTTTTTCTTTATCCCGCCATTTTTGAAAATTACAATTTCAGCAGCCTGAATACCTGAGACATCCTGAAACACAGTTCTGTCTCCCAAAACATTGTTCATCTCAGTGAATTCGTAGATTATATTCCCATCAATATTATGACCGTTTTCAAACCCTATCCGGTCTGCAACCCATAGCCGGTCATCTGATAAACTGTATATTAGAGGAGCTGATCGGATAATATCCGATTTCAACAGAATATATTCAGGTGATCTATATACCAGAGATAGATGCCAAAATTTCTTTTTTTTCAGCAACTCAGAAACGTCTTCTTCCTTTTTCAGTCGAATAATTTCCGATAGCAGACCCTCTCCCGTCTGCCGGAGCCTCGGATCTTTTACGCTATTCTTCAAACTTTTAATCCATAAAGTTGACTGATCTTTTTTCAGCAACAGCCATTTACCTGTAATTTCCAACTCGATTGTCATAAATTTGTCCCCTGTTTCTACTATGATTATGACTGCAGTAGTTTATCTATAGAAGTAAATAAATCTCATGACTTCGTTTCATGATTTTTAGTAAAAAATTCTTAGAACACATTCCCGGCATTTACTCATACAGTCCCGATACCAAATCGCCCAGCTCATTGGCTGCCATAAACTCAACATCCGGCCATCTGTTAACAATTTCTGAAAGAAGCTCTTTCAGAGCCAAAAGCCCGGTCTCCCTGTTCTT
>SLAU01000067.1 GCA_007126675.1 Balneolaceae bacterium | reverse complement strand
CTGCTTGCCGAACTTGGCAGCGGAAGCAGCATGAAGACAAGACTTCTTCTTGAACACCTTGATGAAATCGAAGCTTATATCCCTGTTGATATCTCTGCAAATTTTCTGAAAAGTACCGCGGAATCGCTGCAGAAAGAGTTTCCGGATCTCACGGTGCATCCCGTAGCCGCCGATTACACCCGGCCTTTTCCGCTCCCCTTTCGCGATCGCGCAGAGAGAACCGTACTCTATTTCCCCGGTTCAACCATCGGAAATTTTACGCGGGAACGTGCAGGGAAATTCCTGGGCCGAATGGCCGGTTTACTTGAAACAGGTGATGGCTTTCTGATCGGGGTGGACAGGATAAAAGATGCCACCGTGCTGGAAGCTGCTTATAACGATAAGGATGGAGTAACGGCTCAGTTCAACCTGAATCTGCTTAAGAGAATCAACCGGGAGCTCGGTGCTGATTTTGACCTGAATCAATTTAAACACCACGCGTTCTTCAATGAGGAGAAAAGCCGGATCGAAATGCACCTTGAGAGTCTTACGGATCAATCGGTAACAATTACAGGCAGTACGTACCATTTTTCCGCTGGAGAAACCATTCACACAGAAAACTCCCACAAATACAGCAAAGAGCTTTTTGAGGAGCTTGTGGCCGGGCTCTATACCATTGAGAAAGAGTGGCGCGATCGCAATGAACTTTTCAGTCTCTATTACCTGCGTCCTTTGAAAAATTAAATTGAAAACTGTTCAAAAAGATTTTTTCTAAGTGCAGAAATCAAGCATCGTTTGTAAATCGAGCATATTTTATCTTACTTCATTGAGCAATCGATAATCAATGCCATAATATGCTAACTGTAAGAAAAATTTATCTATTCACCGGAACCAAGTAAAAAGCTATTTGCACACACAAAGGTAAATGGACCCACTTGCACATACACTTTTCGGAGCCACGATGGCTGAAGCCGGACTCAAGCGAAAAACCGCCATGGCAACAGCTACACTCATTATCGGAGCAAACATTCCCGATGTAGATGGGCTTGCCATGCTGGTAAGTTCTGATTATGCACTGCTGATGCGCAGAGGATGGACGCACGGAATTCTTGCACTTATTATCTGGCCTTTTCTTTTAACCGGGTTTATGCTCGTTATCGATCGTCTGATTGATAAACGAATGCGTAGCCGCAACAAAATACGCAGAGGTCCACCAATGCGGCCTCTCATGTTGCTTGGGATTGCTTTTCTCGGTGTGCTCAGTCATCCGCTGCTCGACTGGCTGAACACGTACGGCGTTCGCCTGCTGGCACCGTTCGACGACACCTGGTTCTATGGCGACACTCTCTTTATTATTGATCCATGGTTTTGGCTGCTCGCCGGCGCGGGTGTGGTGCTGGCACGATCGAAATCATGGAAAGGAATTAGCGGATGGATTTTACTGGGTACGGCTGCAACAGCACTGGTTGTGTCTGCCGATATTGTTCCGTTTGCTGTGAAAGTTATATGGCTGGCCGGTATTGCGGCAATTATTTTTGTCCGCTGGACAGGTCGCCATCGTGAGGCCACACAGCCGATCGCTCTGGGACTGTTAACAACCCTGATTCTGTATATTGCATTTATGATTATCGGATCAACCTTAACTACTACGCAAGCCCGTGTTAATCTCAGTGAAAGAGGCGCAGAAGTAAAGCAGGTAATGGCTAATCCGCTTCCTGCACGACCGCTTTTGCGGAGCGGTATCGCAGCTTCAGAAACGCACTACTACCGGTTCACAATAAACTGGATGCGCCCCGGAAGCTTTGAGCTCAGTGGCGAACCAATCCCGATCGTGGAGCCGGACGAAACCATACGGGCAGCGATTACCTCCCCTGAAGTACGCGGATTTATGAACTGGGTCCGTTTTCCGGCCTACGAAGTACGGTCATTGGATGACGGCTGGAAAGTAATCATCAGGGATCTGCGATACGTACAACTGGAACAGGAAATGGCCGTCGGTATCGGAATGGCTGTGGTGGAATTGGATGAGGAATTGAATGTGCGCAGTGTAAAGCAGTGATGATATAATCCTGTTTTATGTTGAGGTAATAAACTGGCTCTCTTCACACTTGTTGGAATTTTTTCTCGCAAAGTAACGCAGATGGAATCGCTGAGTCTCGCAGATAATCTGCGTATATCTGCGGTAAATCGGCGCTCATTTTTTGAACACGTAGTGAAAATCTGCGAGAACGAAACAGATTAATTTTACGACTATCATTTCAATTTTGAATCCTGTTTATTGATATGATTACTCACTAATATATTCGCCAATGAATCAATTCAATGTTACGAAAGCATCCGGGGAGCAGGAACCGTTTGATGAATCAAAGCTGCGGCGATCACTGAAGAATGCAGGTGCCGCAGATGAGATTGTTAATTCGGTAGTGAGCTCGCTGACCGAGATACTTACGGATGGAATGAGTACCCGGAAAATCTACAGGGAGGCATTTAAACTGCTCAGAGCAGAATCGCAGCGAGTCGCCGGGCGGTATAAACTTAAGGAAGCGATCTTAGAGCTGGGTCCCACCGGTTTTCCATTCGAGCGGTTTATCGGGGAGATTATGGCAAGGTCGGGGTTTGAAACCGAAGTGGGTGTTACAGTACAGGGAGATTGTGTTACTCATGAAATTGATGTAATTGCAGTAAAAGACGATCACTATTATATGGTGGAGTGTAAATTTCATAACAAAAAAGAAAATCGATGTAATGTGCAGATTCCATTGTATATACAATCGAGGTTTCTGGACGTGAAAAATAACTGGACCCGTCAGCCGGGCCATACAGGAAAACAGCATTCCGGGTACGTAGTTACAAATACCCGATTCACCGAGGATGCTCTTACCTATGGCGAGTGTATCGGACTAAACCTGCTAAGCTGGGATTACCCCAAAAATAACGGATTGAAAGACCTGATTGGTCGCCTAAACCTGCACCCTATTACATGTCTGTCAACTCTCACAAAAGCTGAAAAAACAAAGCTGACTGATAAAAGTATAGTACTGACCGTGCAGCTATATGAAAATACAAAAATGCTTGAGGAGATCGGAATCGACCGGCGCAAAGCTAACCGGGTACTAAAAGAAGCACGAGCCATCTGTAATTATAATTCCAATAACTCATGAGTCTGCCGGTAAGAATCCATTTTCTTGGAGCAGCCGGCACCGTTACCGGTTCAAAATACCTGCTTGAACTTTTGGATAAAAAAATCCTGATCGATTGCGGAATGTTTCAGGGCATTAAGGAACTTCGTGAGCTGAACTGGCAGCAGCTTCCGATAAAAGCTGAAGATATCGATTTAGTACTGCTAACACATGGTCATACCGATCACGTTGGTTTTCTTCCAAGACTTGTGAGTATGGGATATCGCGGGCCAATTTGGGGAACAGCACCAACACTCGACATTGCAGACATCATCCTGCGCGACAGTGCCAAAATCCAGGAAGAAGACGCCGAACGCGCCAACAAGGACGGGTTCACAAAACACAGTCCGGCAAAGCCATTATACAACACGCTTGATGTGGAGAAAACCATCCCGCTCTTTGAAGCAAAACCGGAAGGAGAATGGATTTTGCTGGATGATACCTTTAAGATCAGGTTTCAAAAAAACGGTCACATTCTTGGATCTGTATTTATAGAGCTGGAGGCAAACGGGAAGCGGTTGGTGTTTTCCGGTGATGTGGGTCGCAATAACGATCCGCTATTGTTTGATCCCGTAAAACCGGAATCGGCCGATCTGCTGATCATGGAAAGCACGTATGGCAACCGGCTGCACAAGGAAACAGATGTGCAAATGCAATTGAAAACAATCATCGATGAAACGGTCCAGAAAGGCGGCAATCTCATCATCCCCAGTTTTTCGGTTGAACGCGCACAGCTGCTGATGTATTATCTTTGGAAGTTGCATATACAAAAGAAGCTACCACCATCAATCCCGGTTATCCTCGACAGCCCGATGGGTATCGATGCTTTTTCAGTATTCCGGAAACACCACAAGTGGCACAAGCTGAGTATGGATGAGTGTCTCGAAATCAGCCG
>SLAU01000378.1 GCA_007126675.1 Balneolaceae bacterium | reverse complement strand
GGCAGACCCGCTCCCGCATTCGTTTCATACTTGAAAGCTGCATTATGCCTGGCCGCCAGATCCTGAAGTTCACGATAATAATCGGCAGGCCCCGAACTCGCCTTTTTATTCGGCGTAACAATCGATATGCTCGATTTCAAAACATCCGGATACACCATTGCCACATCTTCATTCGCCGTACAATCGATAAAGATAGAGTTCGGCAGATTGTGCTCTTTCATCTGTTCAATAAATCCATCGAGTGATGTTTCTTCCCCTTTTTTGCCGAGCAGCTTCTCCCAGTTATCAAATGAAATGGATGCGGTTCGTACCAGCATTTGTTTACTGTTTGCCACACCACGCAGCTTAAAATCGATCTGGTAATCATCATAAAACGTTTTCAGCTGTGCGGCGATCATCTCAAGAAGCGTTCCCCCGATCAACCCCACTCCAACCAGGTAAAGGTTCACCGTTTTTACCCCGGCCAGGAAGAATGCATCGTGCAGGGTGTTCATCGCTTTTTGTTCATTTTTTTGATCCACCACAAACGAGATATTCCGCTCGGATGATCCCTGCGCTATGGCCCGGATGTTGATACCGTTTCTGCCAAGTGCCCGAAATACGCGTCCGGCAATTCCCGGAATATTTTTCATATTATCGCCCACGATGGCAATAATGGAGAGGGCTTCTTCCGGCTGAACCGGGTCGATCGATTTTTCATCAAGCTCGATCCTGAACTCCTCTTCGATCGCCATTTTGGCATCGGTTATTTTCTGAGGCATCACCGCTACGGTAACAGAGTGTTCCGAAGAGGCCTGGGTAATCATCAGGATATTAACCTCTGCACGGGCAAGCGCTGAAAAAATTCTGGCTGCAATACCGCTCACACCAATCATCCCGCTTCCTTTTACGGTTAACAGCGAAACATTTTCGATGGATGATAACCCCTTGATCAGCCTGCCGCTGGGTGCAATCTCTTTGCGGATGCTTGTCCCTTCATACTCAGGGTTGAACGTGTTTTTGATCACAATCGGAATACCGGCCTGCATTGCCGGTCGCAGGGTTGGCGGATAGATCACCTTGGCCCCGAAATGCGACAGCTCCATCGCTTCCTCATACGAAACTTCACGGATCGGAAAAGCCCGCTTTACTTTCACGGGGTTGGCGGTCATCAGCCCGTTCACATCGGTCCATATTTCGATACGCTCTGCCCCCAATGCCGCCCCGATGATGGAAACGGTGTAATCGGAGCCGCCCCGTCCAAGGGTAGTCGTCTCTTTTTGTCCGGTTGAACCGATAAATCCTGTTACCACATATACATCTGATTTACCCGTAAAATAGGATTGAATGGCCTCGTTAGTTTTGCTGAACTGAACCCGTGCATTGCCGAATGTTGCGTCCGTAATCATAAATTCGCGGGCATCGGCGTACTGCGCCTTGTAGCCTTTCGATGAAAAGAAAGCCGTAATCATCCTGGCTGAGAGACGCTCACCAAAACTCATGATAAAATCGCGCGTGCGCGGCGTCACTTCCCTCACCAGCAGCACACCCTGGATCACATCTTCAAGCTCATTCAATACCATCTTCAGTTCCGTGATCAGTTCAGCCTGTTCCCGCACCGGAAACAGTTCACGAACTGTGGTAAAGTGGAGATTTTCGATCCAGCTGATCGTTTCATTAAGATCGAAATCCGGCCGGTGCCATTCATCATAAACACGGTTCAGCCGGTCGGTCACTCCTTTCATGGCCGAAACCACAACTACGGTTTTATCCGTTGCCAGCCTGTCTTCAACCACCGACAGTACCTTTAAGATTGAGGCCGGAGTGCCTATAGAAGATCCTCCGAATTTAAGCAGATGCATACACAAATAATTAAAGCGATTAAACATGGCATGTTAGGCAACCCTCTGCTCGCTTTCAAGTCTGATTTGCTCAATTAAGTGCCGATTTTTCAACTTCTTCAGATAAAAGCGCTTCCAGAAAATTATACCACTCATTTTGCCTCTGATGTTGCAGGCGAACGGCGTAATTGTTTACTTACATAATCGCATTTTATACAGCCGGTTAGAGCTGTGGTTTAATCAATACTCACAATAAAAATGAAGAAAAAAATAACGATTATCGGTGCCGGAAATATTGGAACAGCAATAGCAGGTGGCCTGGCATCTTCGAACAGCTATTCTGCATCAGACATTACATTAACACGAAGAAGGCTGCCGCTGATTGAACCCTGGGCTGAAAAGGGATTCAAAATCACCTCAGATAATAACGAAGCGGTATCCGGGTCGGACATTGTGATTATCGCCGTTGAACCCCAGCAGCTGGATGGAGTGCTGGCTGATATCAAGCCTTCTTTAGATCCTGAAAAGCATATTCTGATTTCAGTGGTTTCGGGTGTGAGCATTCGGCTGATTAAGCGGATGACCGGAGAGAAACTGCCTGTTGTGAGGGCAATGCCAAATACTGCCATATCGATTGGCCAGTCGATGACATGTATCTGCGCTGATGTTGAAGAAACCGAAGCGCTTGAGCTGACAAAATCGATTTTTGCAACCGTCGGGAAAACTATTGTGATTATGGAGGAGCAGATGACTGCCGCAACGGCCTTATGTGCCTGCGGAATCGCATTTTTTCTGCGTTCGATCCGGGCGGCATCACAGGGCGGAACCGAAATCGGGTTTCATGCCCACGAAGCACTCGAGATGGCAGCCCAAACAGCCAAAGGCGCAGCCTCCCTGCTTGCCAACCGCGAAAACCATCCCGAATTTGAAATCGACCGGGTAACCACCCCCCGCGGATGCACCATCTCCGGGCTGAATGAAATGGAGCACGGCGGATTAAGTTCTGCAATGATTAAGGGAATCCTGGTTTCTGCGACGAAGGCGGAGCATCTTTATAAGAAGAGTAATGGGGAGGGGTGAGTCCGAGCAAATTGGAGACGAGCAACAAATCTGATTCCCAGCAAAAATCATAACATCCCGTGGATTCTTCGCCATATGGCAGGGTATTTTACCTCTTTCAGTCATTTAGTGCTCCGTTTTTCACTCCTGACCATCATTTTGCTAAAGAGAAGTGCATGATTTTTTATTTTTTTACCTTTTAGCAAATTAATCAACACATATTAATAGCCCTTTTTGGAAGAATTTCCTGAGCAAATAAAAAAGTTGATTGTATCAGGCCACGTTCGAATTTCAGAACATGGTTATGATGAACTTTCTGATGACGACATTTTTATTTCTGATATCTTAAACGGGATTAATGATTCGATATCTGTTGAGTATTATCCAAAATATCCAAAAGGAAAATGTATATTGGTATTACAGAAAGACGTAAACGGTCAACCTATTCATGTACTCTGAGGTATTCCGGAAGGGCATGAAAAACCTGCAGTACTCGTTACTGCTTACAGGCCAGATCCTGATCTTTGGCAAGAAGATTTTATTAAAAGAAAAAGTAACCCATGAAAAAAAGAAAAAATTTGTGCATTCCGGCAATTACGTTGCAGAAGTGGAGGTTGAGTTGATTCAAGATGATCATCCATGGGCTCCCTATCTTAAAATTGAGGATGCCAAAAAATTAGACCTTGTAAAGTCTGCTTTAAAGGATAAAAACCTGACAGTTGCATCAAAATTTGGCCGTATCTACGAGCTGAAGCCGGTTTCTCTTTAAAGTCTCAACCAGCTATTATTTAAAGTCGGTTTTTAAAAACATCTCTAGTACGATATTCTTTTTTTGTCTCACTTCTGTCTCTCTGACTCACCCCTGCCTGCTTCGCCAGCCGGCGAATTCGGCAGGCAGGCCTGTCCCTTCTCTGCGAGCAAAGAGGGGTGACTCTTGAAAACGCTTATTATTCCATTTTAATTACGAGCTTCAACCAGGATACGAAGTCATCCCCTCTCTATCGTGATAGAGAGGGGGCCGGGGGCTGACATAACCCATATAATATGCATTGGTAGTCTTTAAACAATTGTTGTCCATGCCGTTATTACATTCGTTCATTTTGCCTTGATGCAAAACGAACCAAAAGATCAAGACGGCGAATTTCTTGGCGGCGGTCGTTGCCGATCTGCTGCATAAT
>SLAU01000049.1 GCA_007126675.1 Balneolaceae bacterium | reverse complement strand
TTCGTTTTGAAATTCAGAGAGGGCTCTTCTTGCCCGTTTCTCATATTCTTTGGGAACATAAAGGTAGATCAAAGACATTTCGCCGATATTTAAGCCGTGTGCCGAATCACGCTTAGATAAAATATTTGAAGGGATTTTCAGATTTGCCAGGTAATTACGCGCAAGGGTAACTTCAAATTCCTGGCTACGTTCCATTACGCATACCCAGTTTTTTATCTTTTCCGGCCTTGAGCCTCGTGGTATCATGATGTTTTAAGCTTTTCGTTAGAGTAAACATACATATAACGAATAACAATAGCGCTTATCACAACACTTGCTATAAACATCCAGAATGGAGGAAGGGCTTCGGCTGACATTTGCGCAAATGCAATTTCTGGATAATAGGTACCGGCTAAAACTGCCGCTCCATTATTCACAAAATGTGCAAGCACTGCCGGCCATACTGATCCGCTGAGCCAGGTTATTACCGCAAGTAATATTCCGAGAGTAGCAAGCGGTAATAAATTGGTAAGCTGTATGTGATATAGCCCGAAAAGTATTCCGGAAATGACAATTGCCAGTACAATCCCCCAGCTTTTCTCGAACGCTCTTAAAACATAACTGCGGAAAAGTACTTCTTCAGCAAAAGAAGGTACCAGTGCAATATGAAAAAGTGCAAGCCACATGGCACCATCGGTTGCCAGAAAGTCGGCAAACATCTGGTATTGGCCAGCCTGTAAATCGCTGAATAGATCAGGCACAGGAAGTAATGAATTCAGATAACCGATATAAACCACAGCCGGCTGTACTGCCAGAAAAAGTACTCCGGCAAGAACCATGTAAAGCGGTGTTTTATCGTTCCACTTGAACCGCATGAATGTGGAAAGGCTCTCGCCTGAAAGATGGATACGGGCAACAAGAAGCGTACACAACCCAAGAAATGCAATTTGGCCAAATGAGTTTCCAACAAAAAGAAGATCAAGCCTTTCGGTTAAAGCCGTTTCAAATTCAGCAAAAGACTCTACTTCGCCCGCAAAGTAGATCAGCCCAAATGCTATAAGGCCGGCAACAAGCTGAAAAAGCAGAAAAGCCACAAAAAGCCAGCTTACTGCAACTATCCAGTGCGAAAAACCATTTCGAACAACCCATGACTGGTCGTAATTATGATTATCAAAAACGGGCCCGGAATTTAAGCTGCTCAATGTCTAAAACGTTTCTTGGTCTTTCTTTTTGCCAAATATCTTAACTCCTACCATCGCAGAAATCATATTCAATATTCCATACATCGGAATACCATAGAACAATTGCTGAACTACAGATCTACCTGTACGAATGCTTTCTACCGTAGAATCGATCAGCTGATCTTTGGTTTCAGCAGGCATATCCATCGCTTCGAAATTTGCAACCACAGCCTCCAGATACTTTTCGGTATAATCAGGGTCTACCAGGTGCCAAACTTCATTCAGAAATACACTTACAACTGTAATTGCAACTCCGGTAAGAAACCCTATGATTGCACCTTGTCCAAGTTTTAAAAATGGGGAAACTTCAGAAGTAAAGTGCCACACGGATATTGCACCGGCTATTGCCACAACAAGACAAACAACCACTCCGCTGATAGTCATCGGTGTAAGCAGTGCCCCGGTCGGCTCCGAGCTGATCTGCATGTAGCCAAACGCTAAACCTATTGCAAAGGTAATGACACCGAAAATTGCACCAACAATACCTGCTGAAGGCCAGTAATCTCCAAAAGAATGATGTTCGCTATGCTCTGTTACTTCTTCCATAATTTATTTTCTGTTTACTTTTTGTTGTTATAAAAAAGATCTGAAATTGCTACCGGAATAGACAGACCAAAAAATAATCCCAGGCTCAGCCTGCTTAAATTTGTGTTCGTCCAAAAGCCAAGCAAATTTCCGGTATAATCGATGATTTGCAAAAGCATTGCAACAAAAAACAGTTGAACAGGCCATTTTTTCTGCACCGTTAAACCGGAGACAGCCGGAATCAATAACCAGCCTGCAAGCAAACCGGCAAAAATTCCAAAACAGCGCGCATTTACTGCCATTAAAACTCCGTTTATCTCAAGAGTCCGCTCCGGTATCTGATGGCAGATTCCGTAAAACATACGGCTTGTCCAGTGTAATCCATTTTGACTGCTGCCCCAGATTATCTCACCCAATGATACAAGCACCAAAAAAATGAGCGCCAGTAAACTTACGATATAAAGTGCCCTGTGTTGCACTTTACGGTCTGTTTGAGTGAATATTAATCACTTGACGGCTTTTTGCCAGGCACCCATCGATGAATATTTTTCGACCCGCTGCTCAACAAGCTTGTCGGATTTCATCTTTTTGAGTCTTTTAAGTGAATCCACACACTGTTTTTTTACAGATTCGGCTGATTTTTTATAATCACGGTGTGCACCGCCAAGCGGTTCTTCAATAATGCCATCAATAATTTTGAGTTCTAATAAATCTTTTGCTGTTGGTTTTAGTGCGGCGGCAGCCTGCTCTTTATAATCCCAGGTTTTCCATAATATTGACGAACAGGATTCAGGTGATATCACAGAGTACCAGGTGTTTTCCATCATATACACTTCATTGCCCATGCCTATACCTATAGCACCGCCGCTGGCTCCTTCACCAATCACAATTGAAATGATCGGTACTTTCAGGGTTGCCATCATCTTCAAATTTTTTGCAATCGCCTCTGCCTGACCTCTCTCTTCAGCCTCAAGGCCGGGAAATGCGCCGGGAGTATCAAGCAGGGTAATGATCGGAATATTAAACTTTTCGGCAAGCTTCATGAGCCGGTATGCTTTACGATATCCTTCTGGATTGGCCATTCCAAAATTGCGGTATTGCCGGCTTTTTGTATCACGGCCTTTTTGATGACCCATAATCATGACAGAGTGGCCATCTATTTTTGCTAAACCGGCCACAATTGCTTTATCGTCACCAAAATATCGATCTCCATGAAGCTCCATAAAATCTTCAGTAATCATCTCAATATAATCGAGTGTATAAGGCCTTTCAGGGTGCCGTGCAAGCTGTACGCGCTGCCAGCGTGTAAGATTAGTAAAAATGGACTCTCTCAGCTGGTCCGCTTTTTTCTTCAGGCGATCAATTTCAGGCTTTAACACCCCATCGCCAACAGACAGCTCCTGCAGTTCATCAATCTTTTTTTCAAGGGTGGCAATAGGCTGCTCAAAATCAAGGTATTGCATGGTCAATCACTCATTTGTTTGAATTCAAGTATAAATATACGGTTTTTTTGAAACGTGGCTAATACTGCTCACTGTAAAACACTTTTTAAGTTTTTATCTCCATCTTTTCTGCGAAATAATCACAAAAATCTCTCATATCCCCGCTAATTCTTGGATCGTTAATTGATTTCTCAAGTGTATCAGCCATCGTAACCAGAGTTTGATGAAAAAATATTTTCATCTCATCAACCGTCATATCGCGCGTCCATAAATCCAGCCTGAGTGTGTCTTTTTGAGAGTGATCCCAAAGCGATAAAATCATCGCCCGGCAGGCCGCTTCATTAAAGCCCTGCATGTCATCCGCATTCCAGGTTATTTGAGAGGGTACATTTTTATCATCCAGTTCAACCTCGATGTTGATTTTCTTCTTTGATGGCATAGTTAATCAGGTTTGCAGTTATTTCTTAGCGTATTTAGTATTTCTGTAAAGTTTTCGGGTAATTCAGATTCAAATTCCATGTACTCATCAGTAGCCGGATGTACAATACCGAGAGTTTTTGCATGCAATGCCTGACGAGGCATTTTTGCAAACATATTGTTAAACATCGCTTTTCGGCTGCCTGTATTAGGCCCGTAGCGTACGCTGTCGCCGCCATATGTTTTGTCGCCAAATACATAATGATTGATGTGCTGCATGTGCACTCTTATCTGATGAGTACGTCCCGTTTCCAGTTCAATTTCAAGAAGTGCGAGGTGGTCGAAGCTCTCCAGTTTTCTGAAATGAGTAATGGCTTTTTTGCCTTTACCTTCCGGCAATACGGTCATTATTTTTCTGTCTTTCGGTGACCGGCCAACGTATTCATTAACTGTTCCTTCATCGGGCGGATTACCCCAGACAAGTGCCCAGTATTT
>SLAU01000118.1 GCA_007126675.1 Balneolaceae bacterium | reverse complement strand
GTGGATGATGCCCGCGGCCTTACAGCGGTTCTTACCATACTTAAGACAATGGAAGAGCTAAACATCCAAACTGAAGATAATATCTGGTTTGTCGGAACTGTGGGCGAAGAAGGAATTGGTGACCTGCGCGGTGTAAAGCACCTTTTTCGCGAAGGCGGTCCACAGATAGATGCATTTATCTCGATTGATGGCAGCGACGATACAAGAATTGTAAATCAGGCACTTGGCTCTCACCGTTACCGGGTTACTTTTAAAGGTCCGGGCGGTCATTCGTGGGGAGCATTCGGAGCGGCAAACCCGGCACATGCTCTCGGTCGTATGATTTATCACTTCGAAGAAAGTGCAGCACCGTTTGTTTCAGAAGGGCCAAGAACAAGTTACAACATCGGAAGAATTGGGGGCGGCACATCGGTAAACTCTATTCCGTTTGAAAATTGGGCTGAGATCGATATGAGATCCATAGATCAGGACAGGTTGCAGCAAATTGATGAACTTCTTCAAACGGCAATTCAGACTGCGCTCAGCGAAGCCAATGAAGTAAGAACCAGGGGGCGTGAACTTACTGTTTATGTGGATATGATTGGTAACCGGCCATCCGGAGAAATTGATCCGGACCAGATATTTATTCAGCGGGCTATAGCAGCTACCCGGTACTTTGATGAAGAGCCCGGCCTGCATCGCTCTTCAACAGATTCAAATGTACCTATATCACTTGGAGTTCCGTCTATGACACTGGGCGGTGGCGGTAGCGGCGGCGGAGCTCACTCTCTGGATGAGTGGTGGTATAATGAAAATGGTCACCGGGGAATTCAGCGTGCATTTTTGATTTTGCTGTCTGAGGCAAAACTTGCTGAATAAATAACGTCGGTTTCCCCAGGTAATCCCTCACGGGGCGAGATAAGAATTCGTAAAAATAGCTTATGACTTTTCCAAAAAAGGCGATCGGTTGCAGCAATTCGTCATGCCGGACCCCGATCCGGCATCTCCTGCCTATATCAACGGCAGGGGATCCCGGATCTTCGCTAACGCTGCGTCCGGGATGACGCTTCTACTGAAAACGTTATTGTTATTTCAACAATTTTATGTTGAACTCAGAATAAATAAACTGATTACAATTTTGAGAGCTCAACCAGCAGGTCTCTGAACTCCGGCGTGTCATACTTAGCCAACCCTCGCTTTTCCAGGATGAGCTTTCCATCTTTGGAAATCACATAAGTTGTTGGAATCACACCGCTGTTGTATTCACTTGGAGCCCGGTTTCTGAAATGATAAATCGGCAAATCATAATTACGCTGATCCATAAAATCTACAGCTTTATCAAACTCTTCATCCATCGAAACTAAAAGGAACTTGATGTTTTCGACGTCGCGAAGTTCATTATACAGCGATTGAATGGAAGGCATTTCGGCAATGCAGGGAGGGCACCAGGTTGCCCAGATGTTGAGAAAGATCACATTGTCTTCATATTCTGCCAGTGACCTGACGGTGTTTTCATGATCGGCAAAAAATAACTGGGTGCTTGCCACCGGAAATTCCTGATCAAGAGAAGGTACGGGAGGCTTTATGATACCTGTAGCTAAAACACCGCGCTGAAATGTACCCAAAACCTGAGTATGCAAACCCGTTGCAAAAAGAAATAAAACAACACCAAATATTACTCCCCACTCTATAAGAGACCGCTTCAGGCTTTTTTTCTTCTCAGATTTATCTTTCTTATTCATCTCAAAATTCGTCAGGGACGTATATTAATCTCGATTTTTTCGGTTGCCTCTTTTTCTTTGTTTCGCGTATCAAGTGCCTGAATAACAAGCTCCGAAATACCAGAAAAAGATTCTGCTGCTGCTGTTTCAGGAGCTGCTTCAACTACTGGTGTTCCTGTATCACTGGTTTCCCTGATATTCTCGTGAATCGGCACTTCGCCCAGAAACGGAACCTCAAGTTTTTGCGATAACTTTCTCGCTCCATGCTTTCCAAAAATATAGTATTTCTTTTCAGGCATATCTGTGGGAGTGAAATAAGCCATGTTTTCAATAATTCCCAACACCGGAACATTTACTTTGTTGAACATGGCTACACCTTTACGTGCATCATCCAAAGCAACAGTTTGTGGTGTGGAAACAATTACAGCTCCGGTAAGCGGAACGGTTTGCACAATTGTTAATTGTATATCTCCGGTACCGGGCGGAAGGTCCAGCACCATATAATCAAGTTCAGGCCATCTAACTTCCTGCATAAATTGTTTTACGGCGCTTGTTACCATTGGGCCACGCCATATCATCGCCTGGTCGGTATCAACCAAAAAACCCATGGATACAAGGTGAACTCCATGCTTATGTATAGGAACCAGCTTTTTGTCAGTGGTAATACCCGGCCGTTCCGTTACTCCGAACATGGTTGGAACACTGGGTCCATAAATATCTGTATCCATCAGGCCAACAGATGCGCCGGTTTTTGCAAGCGAAACTGCAAGATTTGCGGCAACGGTTGATTTTCCTACACCGCCCTTACCGGAGGCAACGGCTATGATGTTCTTTACATTTTGCAGAACCGGTTGTGGCTGGGGCGGATGCTGATGCTGATGTTGCTGCTCCCCGGGTGCGCCATCTTTACCCTCCAATTCTCTCTTTTTCGAAATATTAATGCCTACCGTGATATCCAGAACAGCTTCTTTATCCACGAACTTGTGAATAGCCTCAGAAGACATTTTTTTTAACTCGTTTGCAAGAGCATCGTTTTTTTCAGGTAATTCAAGTGTAAACGATACATATTTCTCCTGTACAATCAGGTCCTGGATGAGCCCGAGTGTGATGAGGTCTTTATTGTATTGCGGATGTAGTACGTGAGTAAGTGCGGATGTAATCTGTTCTTTTTTAATAGACATAAGTAAAAAATTCAGCTTCGGTATTATTTTGCCTGAAAATAAGGATAATGTGAAGCATAAAAAACGTGCAGAAGGCTGTTTTCATTCATATCATTTCCCATTTTTAGTAACCGGCAACGGTATGTCGTTTATTCTGTTATCTCCTTCTTAATTAATCAAAGAATTGGTTAACTTTTACGGGTTAACCCAATTTTCTGAATTTGGACAGATCATACACATTTGCAGAACACCCGGAGCAAATTCCGATACCGGGAAATAAAACTATAGCCGAGTATATCGGCAGATTAAATACCGGCACAGAGAACGTATCGGTTGCCCGAATGGAGGCACCGGCAGGATGGAGTGAGCCGGAACAAAAACCTGAATTTGATGAAGTTACAATTTTACTTGAAGGAAGGATGTCCGTCGTTATTGAGGGTGAAGAGGTTATAATGAATCCTGGAAGCGTGATTGTTACTCATAAAGGAAAAACGGTCCGCTACAGCAACCCGTTTGATGAAAAAGCAGTTTATTGGGCGATTTGTATTCCGGCATTTTCTCCGGAAACTGTAAACAGAAAAGAATCATAATTAATGTTGAAACGAACGATTTTTTATAATAAACATCAGAATTTAAACGCAAAGCTTATCGACTTTGGCGGCTTTGAAATGCCGGTTCAGTACCAGGGAATAAAACAGGAACATCTGGCGGTGCGGAATAAAGCGGGACTATTTGATGTATCCCATATGGGAGAGTTTTTTGTAACCGGCCCCAAAGCTCTTGATCTGATACAGAAAGTGACCATCAATGATGCGTCAAAACTTGTACCCGGAAAAGCACAATATACCGCAATGTGTTACGAGGATGGTGGAATTGTAGATGATCTTATTGTTTACATGCTGGAAGATGAAAAGTATTTACTGGTGGTAAATGCATCGAACATCGAAAAAGATTTCAGGTGGATCGAAAAACAAAACTCGATGGGTGCAGGACTCGAAGATCGGTCAGATACATATTCACTTTTAGCACTGCAAGGCCCAAAAGCACCTGAAATATTGCAAAAGCTGACTGATACGAACGTGTCGGAGATACCATTTTATAACTTCAAAACCGGATCTGTAGCAGGAGAGCCCGGCATAATAATTTCTGCCACCGGTTATACCGGTGAAAAAGGATTTGAGTTGTATCTGGATAATGAAAAGTGTGATCCGCTAAAAGTTTGGGATGAGATTTTGAATGCCGGAGAACAGTTTGGGCTGGAGCCCGCCGGGCTGGGTGCCCGCGATACACTACGGCTTGAAATGGGTTATGCCCTCTACGGTAATGATATCACAAAAGATACTCACCCCCTCGAAGCGCGGATGGGATGGCTTACAAAGTTCGATAAAGGTGATTTTATCGGAAAAGGAGCTTTACTGCGAATTAAAGAAAACGGCCTCTCAAGAAAGCTTGCAGGCTTTGTTATTGATGAACCCCGCAATGTGCCAAGAGCCGGTTATGATATTGTTGATGAAAATGGTAATCAAATCGGATTTGTAACAAGCGGAACCCAATCTATCT
Source organism: Balneolaceae bacterium (assembly GCA_007126675.1). GTDB lineage: Bacteria > Bacteroidota > Rhodothermia > Balneolales > Balneolaceae > SLAU01. Next base: position 10,019 of record SLAU01000118.1, on the reverse strand, counting down.
CGCTTAGTAAAGGTATCGGAATGGGATATATTGATCTGAAACATGCAACCGAAGGTGAAACAGTATTTATAAAAATCAGGAAAAAAGCTGTTCCGGCTGAAGTTGTAAAACCACCATTTTTGAAGAAATAAGAAATAATTTAGTAGCATGGCAAACTTGAAAACATTGGACGTATTTTTTTCAGCAGGTTCATTTAATGATAATGAAGTGCGTAAAAAAACAGTTGTGGTGATAGATGTACTGCGGGCATCCTCCACAATTGTTACTGCTTTAATGAACGGGGCCAAAGGCGTTATACCTGTAATGGACATGGCTGAGGCGAGCAGGATTTCACTTAGTGTAGATTCAGATAATGTTCTGCTTTGTGGCGAAAAAGACGGAATTAAGATTGAGGGCTACGACCTTGGAAATTCACCATTTGAGTATGACCGTAAAGCGGTAGAGGGCAAAACACTTATTTTTAATACCACCAATGGAACCAAGGCGATGAGAAAAGGTGTAGGTTCTGCAAATTTGTATGTAGCATCTTTTTTAAATCTCTCTGCTGTAGTGGAAAAATTAAGACATGAAACAAATGACATTGTTCTTGTTTGTGCCGGGTGGAGAGGCCGGCTGGGGCTCGAAGATTTACTGCTTGCCGGTAATATCATTCATAAACTGAATGATGGACATAATATCCCTGATATGCGCGACGGGTCAAAAGTTGCACTTGGTATTTATGAAAAGTATCAGCACAATATTACAGAGGTAATTCTAAATTCAAATCATGCAGACCGCTTGAAAAGCCTTAATGCAGTAGAAGATATAAATTATTGTACTCAGGTCGATACAAGCACGCTGTTGCCTGTTTTAAAAGAAGGAATCATCACAGCTCATGGCTAAGAAAAAGAAAAGCAGTGCATTTCTTAAAAATTTTGATACTACCAGGAAGCTCGAAATAGCGGGTATTCTGGTAATGGCAGTTGCTGCGCTGCTTCTGTTAAGTATCGCCTCGTACCATCCGAACGATTACGGTATAGTAAAGTCTATGGATACCGGATCCATTTTTACTGTAGATCAGGGGCTTGCACTTAGTGTAAACAACTGGCTTGGTGTTATCGGGGCATACATCTCTTATTTGTTTGTACATACACTTTTTGGGTATACAAGTATTTTTATCCCTGTAATCATTGCTTCTCTGGGCTGGTATCTGTTCAGGCAAAAAGATCTGTATGAATTGGTTTGGCCTGCCGCTTATGGGGTTTGGGTGATGTTATTATTTTCCACAACTTTAGGATGGCTGCATAACGAATACGAACTTTTTGGTACAGTTTGGAGCGGGAATTTTGGAGCTGGTGCTGCCGCAATACTTCATAATATTCTTGGAATCGGTTCTATTATCCTGCTTTTTGTGCTTTTGCTGGTTTCTGCACTTGTAATTTTGAGCAGAGACTTACAGCGAACAATTGATGCATTTAAAGGATGGACTACAGGCCTGGGTGATAAACTCGAAGAAAGAAAAGAGAAAAAGGAAGCCCGTAAACGCGAAAAGGCTGAAAAGAAAGCGATCAAACAACAGCAAAAAGCTGAAGCTGAACTGAAGAGAAGAGCAACCAATAAATCGGAAAATGCAGAGGAAGCCGAAAGACCATCCATTGATGAAATTGTAGAAAGATCGCAGGAAGAAGATCAAAAACGTGCAGAAGCACAACGCGAAGAGCAATTAGAGCTGGAGAAAAAACCATCCCGCGCAGTTCTTGAAAAGAAAAAGGAGATTGAGCCCGATGATGATATGGAAGATGTAGAGATCTCCGTATATGTGGGTGAAGGAGATGAAGAGGCGAGCGATAAAGAGCTAGACCGCCAGAATAAAGAGAAGGCAAAAGAAGTACCGGTAATTAAGTACAAGTTTCCGGGAATTGATCTGTTAGATTCGCCGCCCAACGAAGGCAATGAGGTGGATTTAGAAGAGATCAAAGAAAACAAGCGCATCATTCTGGATAAGCTTAAGCGGCATAAAATTGAAATACTGAGTATCAATGCGATTGTAGGACCCACGGTTACTTTATATGAGCTCGAACCGGCTCCGGATGTTAAAATCAGTAAGATTGAAAGCTATGCCAATGACCTGAAAATGGCGACTGCTGCGCACGGTTTGCGGATCATTGCCCCGATTCCCGGCAGATCTGCAGTTGGTATCGAAGTGCCCAACAGTACCCGTGAAACCGTCTATATTAAGTCGGTAATCAACACAAAGAAATTTGTGGAAACTGATTATGAACTTCCGGTAGCTTTTGGAAAAACGATAGAGAATGAGGTTTTCATGATAGACCTCACGCGTATGCCGCATTTGCTGATAGCGGGTGCGACCGGATCCGGTAAATCGGTAGGTATTAATACGATTATTACTTGCCTGCTATACAAATGCCATCCCGATGATTTGAAATTTGTGTTGATTGATCCGAAGAAAATCGAATTATCGCTATACAGAAACATTCAGAATCATTTTCTTGCAGTATTACCCGGAGCCGAAGAGCCGATCGTAACCGATACAAGCCTGGCACTTGAAACCCTTGAAAGTGTTACCTCTGAGATGGACGAGCGTTATGACTTGCTGAAAATGGCCATGGTGCGCGATATCAAATCTTATAATGAGAAATTTAAGACCGGTGAACTTGATGAAGAACTCGGCCACAGGCACCTGCCATACATCGTAGTAATAATCGATGAATTGGCTGACCTGATGATGACGGCCGGCAAGCAAATTGAAGAGCCTATCGCCCGGCTTGCACAACTTGCGCGTGCAATTGGTATACATCTGGTTGTGGCAACACAGCGTCCGTCGGTAAATGTGATTACAGGTACCATTAAGGCGAACTTCCCGGCGCGAATTGCATACCAGGTTGCTTCAAAAGTAGATTCACGAACAATACTTGATGTGGGCGGCGCCGACCAGCTTGTTGGCCGCGGTGACATGCTTTTTACAAATGGCGCGGGAATGACACGTATACAGAATGCATACGTTTCAACTGAAGAAGTGGAAGAAATTACAGGATTTATAGGATCACAAAGAGGTTATAAGCAACCTTTTAAGCTTCCTGCAGTTGAAGAAGAAGAATCAGGTATTCCTGATCCGCTTGATGACATCGATGACCTGTTCAAAGATGCGGCAAAAATCGTCGTTTTACATCAACAAGGCTCGGTTTCACTTTTACAGCGCAAGCTGAAAATTGGATACAACAGGGCGGGACGGATTATCGATCAACTGCATGTTGCCGGTGTTGTGGGGCCCTATCAGGGAAGCACAGCGCGCGACGTAAACATAAAGGAAGAAGATGAACTGGAAGAAATTTTTGATGAGCTGGGCGTTTAAAATAATATTGGTACTTTTTGCAACCGCAAACATTGCTGTACAGGAAACCCCCGAATTTGATCGTTTAAAAGCTCAGTTTGAAAATAACAAAGTGTTTATTGCTGAATTTTCTCATTTCTATGAAGATTCATTTACCGGTGAACAACAAACTGCATCAGGAATGATCTGGATAGGAAAAGACTACTACAAAATTGAGGGCGGTACACAGGTAATGGTAGTTGACGGTGAGATTTCACGTGTATTTGATGCAGAAAAAAATCGGGTGATTATCAGTGATTATATTGAAGAAGAAGATGATTTTGCCCCGTCGAGAATGCTGCAGGGTGTAGATGATACTTACAACGTAACCGAGAGTGAAGGTGAAAACGGTGACACAATTATTGAGCTGAATTCTGACGATCCGTTTTCAATTTTTTTAAGTGTTACAATTACATTAAGCGAGGATGGATTGCCGGTTGAAATTGAAGCAATAGATCAGGCAGAAAATCTCCTGGTAACCAGCTTTACGGATGGATACTTTACTGAAAGCGATCCTTCGCTGTTTGAACTGGATATTCCTGAATCTGCTGAAACTGTTGACCTGCGTCATAACACAAGATGAATAAGCGCGCTCTTAACATCGTGGTTTCACTGATTGTTGCGGGGTTATTTATATGGCTGGCTATTCGTAATGTTGATCTTTCCGAACTCGGTAAACAGATCACTTCGGTATCTCTGCACTGGGTACCTTTTTTTGTAGCCGTTTTATTGACAAGCCACTTTATGAGAGCTGAAAGATGGCGATTGTTGCTGAAAGAAGAACAGAGATATGTGCCAAGATCCTCGTTGTTTGCAGGCGTGATGCTTGGTTATTTTGTTAACACTTTTATTCCAAGGCTTGGCGAAGTTTCCCGTCCATTATATGTGGCAAAAAAGCATGATTTAAGTTCCGGGAACCTGATAGGGACAATTGTTATGGAGAGGCTTGTAGATGTGTTTTCAATGTTTTTGATTGTGGGATTTGTAGCTGTGTACCTTAGCAGTGAGTTTGGGTTGCTCGAACAGATGTTTGGTATTGATCAGTGGAGCCGTCTGGTTTACCTTGTTATTCCGGCAGCATTAATTTTGTGCATTCTTTTGATTTGGCTCTTTTACAGCCTTTTGGAAAGTCTGGAAAAAAAGGATGCCATTCGCAGCCCGCTTATATTTAAAATTCTTGAAATATTGAGATCATTCACAGATGGCATGAACTCATTACGAAATGTAAATAACTGGCCGGTATTCTTATTATTTACTGCCGGAATTTGGTTCGGGTATATTTTAATGGCATGGCTGCCATTTTCAATGCTCGATCTTGGAAGTATATATTCACTGGGTTTAAATGATGCAATGGTACTTACCATTGTTTCATCAATCGGGGTCACTATTCCTACTCCGGCCGGAATTGGCTCATATCACCTGCTTATTCAGCAAAGTATGTGGCTTCTTTACAGTATTCCTCTTGGAACTGCGTTGACATATGCAACGGTTACACACGCAATAACAGTTCTATCGGTTCTGGTTTTTGCACCTATAGCACTTTGGTGGGATAAATTCTATACACTCAACCAGCCTGAGAACCGTTGATCAAAACCGGGAACATAAATTTTTGGCAGAGTTAATGTTTAACAGATCATGACACACTGAATCCCAAAAAATTCCTTACTTTCCAATACACAAATTTTGACAACAAGCATGCCCAGCATTTATAAACGTATCTTCTTACTGGCAACTCTGATTTGCGCGGTATCATTAACTGTTAATGCACAACAAGCAACAGACGAAACTCAGCGATCCCTTTTGCCGGATATTGATCCGCAAGACATCGAAATTCGCAGCCAGTTTCAGGCCCGCTTTCCCGGGCTTAGACGGCAGCCCATTTTAGGTTTCAATCCGCAGCCAAGAATTTTTCAGGTTGATTCAGACCGGATGCCATTTATTGAAGATGAAGAAGCGATCGCTGCAAGTGTACCGGTTGCTGAATTGGACAGACCTGATGGTCCGGGATTCAGACCGCTCACGTATCGGGATCCGAATAACGGCTTCGCCCGAGTAGGCGTTGGTTCGTACTTTAGCCCCGAAGCGGATGTTTATGCTATGAGAAGACTGGGCGATGGGCATTGGGTATCAGGAAATATCAATCACAGCTCATCCAGCGGACACATTTCCAATTTGAATACAAGCTACCGGTTTTTTAACGGAGTTGTGCGTTCGCATCACAGGTTATCCCAAAACACAATAGTTCGCCTGCATGCCGGGGCTTCAACCGACTTTAATTACCTGCCTGTAAATGTGAATGTGAGTCAGCAAGAATTTGTGGACGGTTCCGACGGGCGTGTTTCACAAAACGGGTTTAGAGGCGGCGCTGTAATATCCTCAGACCGAAATACCATCGCGGGATGGCGGGCATCTGTCAACGGATTCGGAAATAATTATGAAATTTCAGAAGCAGCCGGCATAACCCGGAACGGAGCAGCTTCTGAATGGGGAGTATCCGGTTCTGCTCAATATTCATGGCTGGGCTCAAGAGTTGAAGAAGTTTACCGGGTTAATGTTGGTGTAAAAGCAGGTGAGATCGATCTGATTGATCAAGACTCCGATTCATGGAGCATTACCCATGCCAAAATCGGATACGATCGTGTGTTTGATTTTTTAACAGATGTATCGCTTGAAATGGGATTATCGTTCATATCAGATCCTGTAAATGGAACAACTTTTTACCCTACACCGCGGGCAGAGGTGAGGCACACAATTTTCAGCGGCCTTGATGTGCGTGGTATTTTTTCGGGTCAGCCAAAGCACAATTCGCTTTCTGACTTCAGATCAAAAAATCGTTTTATCAGGTTAACCGATCCGGTTCAGCATCAATATGAACTTGAGGGTCGCGGAGAAGCAATTTTTGAACCGCTTGGAGGCACTTCATTAAGCGCCGGATTTGGATATAAGACAGTTCAAAACTCTCCGTTCTTTACCCGCGAAAGGGATCAAAATGCAGATGGTGATCTGGAATTTGGCCCGTATCAGCTTAATTTTGCAAATGCATCATTTCTAAGATTGTACGGTGCATTTACCCAAAGGCTGGTGCCTGAAAAACTTTGGATTGATGCTGAAGGATTTATTCAGCGTCCCCGTTTATCGAATGGAGATAAAATACCATTTACAGAAGCGATGAATATTAAAGGCACTATTTCATTCAGGCCATCTGCCAGCGTATTATTGCAGGCATGGACAGAATTTACCGGCAGCCGGTTTCACCCTGACGGAAGCGATTTATCCGAGTTTGGGCTATTCGGTGGAAAGTTTGAAGTTGCAATCTCAGACCGCTTTGGAGTTTATGGTAAATTAATCAACATTACAGGTACTGATTATGAAATCTGGCAGGGATATCCTGAGCGGGGATTTCAGGCTTTTGCAGGAATTACTTATTTATTTTAGAAAGAATGAATTCTACATTTATTAAGGCATTTAAAGATGTACTACGTGAACAGCTGGCAAAGAAAAACTCCGTTGAGATTGATGGATTTGGCCGCTTTACTGTAGTGCACCAAGGGCAAAGTCAAAAGAAGTACGAAAACGGCAGGGTGGTAATTTTACCGCCTGCTGATATTTTAGAATTTAAATCTCAAATCGGGGGTTCCGATGAAGATTAATAAAGCACAGTTGATTGAACTTCTTGTTGAAAAAACCGGAATGGAAAAGCAGGAAGTTGAACAGCAGCTCAAAGAGCTGATTAAAAGAATCAAAGATGCTGCAAGCAGAGGCAAAGCTCTGGAGATAAAAAACTTTGGACTTTTTTATTTCGATTCGGATAAAAACCTGCGATTTGACCCGGCTGACTCTTTCCGGACAGAAGTAAATTTCAAGTATGCTGGAATGGAGCCCGTTGAAGTTAAACCTCCGCGTAAAACAACTTCTGAACAGGAAGATTCTTCAGAGGAGATGCCAATAGATAAAAAGACCACCGAGTCCGAAGAAGAGGAAGAGGATGTATTTGGCTTTGATGATGATGATATCGATGAAGAAAAAGAGAAAAAGGAAATAGAAGAAACTGAGTCTGATGAAAAAGTATCACCGGCATTTAAACTCGATGACGAATTAGAACCGGAAAAACCTGATGACCCTGCAAAAGCAGACAAGCCTGCAGAGGAAGATAAATCTGCAGAGGCAGACAAGCCTGAAGAAACTGCTGAGTCTAAAAGAGCAGGTGAACCTGAAAAGACAGACAAGCCAGAGAAAACAGGTATACCTGAAGAAGCAGACAAACCTGAAGATCCTTTCAAAGATCTGTTGAGTGGCATCAGCCTTGAACCCTCAGAGCAAAAGCGTGAAGAAGAAGAAGAGATAAAAAAGGCTGGAACAAGGCCGGCAGTCTCTGTATCAACACAGGCCGGTAAAAAGGGACAGTCGAAAAAAGGACCTGGAAAGAAATCAAAACCGCCACAAAAGAAAAAAGATCCGATTATGCTCGTGTTGGCAGTCGTCTTAACTTTTGTTGTTGTAATGGCCGGATTTTTTATTATTACCGACATGACGCAAACACCTCCTCAGGAACCTGATCCGCCTGCAGTTACGGAACAGCGCGATGCAGTTGTAGCCGAGCCGGAACCTGAACCTGCAGATGCAGTAGAACCGGATACAGAAACCGAACAGCCAATTGTGGAAGATACTGAACCTGAACCCGAGCCGGTTATTGAAACGGTTTACGGTTTAACAGGAACAGTAGTTAATGAGGCAAACGACGGATTTACCATTGTTCTTCACTCATTACGCAACAATAATAATGCACAGGCAGCTGCAGAAAATCTTCGCGATCAGGGATATCGTACAATAATAACAGAAAGAACAATTGACGGTGATACAGTTTATCGTGTGGCGGTTGGACAGTTCCCCACTGTTCGTGAAGCACAAGACAAAGCTGCTGAATTACCTGAACCTTACAGAAACCAAAACTTTATTCAACGCATACAGTAAATATCATCTACATGAACATACTTTTATTATTAATTCAACAGGACGCTGAAGCAGATACCCTGGCTCAGATGCTTGATGACGAAGCATCCATGACATTTTTTGAAATCCTATCACAGGGTGGAATTTTGATGATTCCGCTTTTTGTACTCTCAATTCTTGCAATTTATGTAATTGCAGAGAGGTGGAGAACGTTAAATAACTCGATGATGGATGTGCCCTCAATGCTTAATAACATTGAGTCGTTATTAAAAAACGGAAGTCAGCGTAAAGCTGTCGAATATTGCGATAGTTTTGACAAACCGCTTGCAAGAATTTTAAAAGCCGGTATAAAAAGGCTTGGCCGTCCCATAAGTGATATTGAAGATGGAATCCGTAATGCCGGAAAAAAAGAGACCTATTACCTGGAAACAAGAATGAACTGGCTGGCAACGATTGCCGGTGTAGCTCCCCTTGTTGGTTTTACCGGAACAGTAACCGGTATGATCCGGGCTTTTATGGACATCCAGTCACTGCAGGGTAATGTAAATCCAAGCGTGCTTGCCGGTGGTATTTGGGAAGCGCTAATTACAACAGCAACCGGTTTGATTGTCGGTATTATAGCATACGGTTTCTATAACTATCTGCTTGGTAAGATTAATCGAATGATCTTTGAACTGGAAAATGCTTCGTCAGATTTTATTGATCTGCTGCAGGCACCTTCTCAGAAAAAATCTAACTGAGGTTGAAGTATGGATTTCCGAAAAGGAAGTAAAAAAATGGAGCCGCTGGCGATGTTCTCGCAATCGTCACTAACAGACATTATTCTGCTCCTGTTGATTTTTTTCCTGCTTACTTCATCATTTGTTACCAATTTTGGTATCCGGGTTAATGTACCCAGGGCTGAAGCCGGTACTACTACAGAGGCACAGCAAATTTCTGTAGCAATAACCAGTGAAGGTAACTTTTTTGTTGACGGTGAACAGGTTGCAAGAGGTAATCTTTCTATCGCAATTCGCGAAGCAGATCAGAGAAGGCCGAATAGTACGTTAGTAGTTAGAGCCGACCGTGATGCACGGGTAGAAGATGCCGTAAATGTGATGAACATTGGCAGGGCACTAAATCTGAATATTGTAATGGCAACCGAGCGTGAATCAAGTTAAATGCTGGATTGGTTAAAAAAACATATCGATGAAGAAGACCGCTTCGGATTTGCAGTAACAGGCGGGCTGCACCTGGTAGTGCTTATCATCGCTTTGCTGTACAATGTAAGTTTTGCAGTGGATAATCGTCCGGCCTACATGGAAGTAACACTTGGTGAGTTCAGAAGCGGAACGGTAGCTCAGCAGGCCGAAGAGCAACGCGAAGATGTTGCAACCCGGCCAAACCCGGCTGAAGCTGAGCCGGAAGATCCTGACCCCGAAATTACCCAGCCTGTGGAAGAGCCGCAGCAGCCCGAAGAAGAAGCAACTAAACCGGTTGATCTTACAGAACAGATCGAAGAGATCGATGACGAAGAAGTGGTTGAAACTCCGGATACTGATATAATTGATCCGGAAGTTACCGATGTTACCGAAGAACTTGAGGAGATAGACGTACCGCCCCAAACACAAGAAGATGAGCTAATTCAGGAAGGTGTAACCGAAAGTGGAGATGAGCTTGGTTTGCGGGGCGATGTGAATGTGGACCAGGGAACCGGCAG
>SLAU01000238.1 GCA_007126675.1 Balneolaceae bacterium | reverse complement strand
CCGGCTGACCAGGCAGTAAGAGTTGCTCCGGAAGAGCCTGATCCGGTGATTGACGAAGAAGCTCCACCCGAACCGGAAATTGCACCACCTGTAACGTACGAACATGATGTCGCATCCGGAGAAACTCTGTGGTCAATAGCTGAAGCTGAGTATGGGAACCCTTATCTGTGGCCGCTTATTTTTGAATCCAACCCTGATACGATTACAGACCCGAATGTAATAGTTGCAGGCAGCAGTATAAATATACCATCAATTGAAGATCCACAAAATCTGACACCTGAAGAATCTGAAATGGTGGCAGAAGGGTACTACAGCCTTTATCAATGGAGTACGGTTAACAAACCCGACGAAGCCAGAAACTTTTTATGGGCTGTCGGAAAATTCTCACCTGATGTTTTAGACAAGTATTCAGGAGAAGTTGACTCAAATCACTTGTCATTTGCCAAACGGCAATAATTAAACCTTTTAACATCTAAGAAAAGGAGATCATATGATACGTCATATAGTAATGTGGAAACTAAAAGATAGTGCAGAAGGTGCTACCAAGGAGAAAAATGCAGAAAAACTAAAACTGATCCTTGAAGGATTGCGTACAACTATTGACGAAATTAAAGCTGTGGAAGTAGGCATACAAACAGATAAGGAAGATAAAGAAGGACTTGATGTTGTATTAATTTGCGATTTTGAAAATGAATTGGACTTCCAGATGTACACAAGAAATCCACATCACCAAAAAGCGATAAACTTTATCGAAAACGTTGCCGAAAAACGATACTTCGTTGATTACAAAGTGGATCTCTGAGATATTTAGACTTCACAAAAAAAAGAGGCGCGATTAAGATCGTGCCTCTTTTTTTATTTCCGGTAATGCGGGTATCTTAATTCAGGAATTGATCGAATGTAAGTGATACATAATACATTGGGCCGAGATATGGGCCGCCAAAGCTCATGAACTGCCGGTTATTGGTAATGTTTGTAGCACCTGCTTTAACTACAGAATTAAACGCCGGTAAACGGTAAGATAGCTGTGCATCCAAACTTGAAACTGCAGGCACTATACCGTCTCCAAAAGATGATGTCCACTGAAACTCTTCCTGCCATCTGAAAGTTACGTTGAAGCCCAGATTTTCTATAAGTCTTCGGTTACTTACAGATACATTGAATTTATGTTCGGGGGTATTAAAGTCGAATACAAACCCTCCTTCTTGTTCCGTAATTAACCTGTTCCAGTTATAATTTCCTGAAAGCTGATAACCACGCGGCAGGCTGTAATCAAAACCAAATACTGCTCCGTGCGACCGTACTGTTTCTTCAACATTGGTATAAAGCTGAAAGGTGTTGGTGGCATCTCCGGAAAGCAGTGAACCGGCTATTGGAGTATCCTGTGCAATATCTCCTGTAAATGGAGCAGCAGCTCTTCTTACCCTGAACTGAGCAATGAAATCATTGTATATATTGTAATAATACGCCATATCAATAAAAAGACGCTGTGTCATCAATAATCCTTTATAACCCACTTCAAAAGATTGAATCTGCTCAGGTTTTACGGCATTAAATTCCTCATAAGGCTCTAATAAATCGATTGCAGCCTGCACATTATTCGGATCCCTTGGATCCTGAATAAACTGCTGGCTAAATTCTGCAACAGAATCGACTGTATAGGCATTGGTTGTCACATCATAAGGAGCTACTGTTTCCGGTAAACCACCAAGTAATCTTGCTGTCAAAACATCAAGGTCGATGTACTGTCCCTGTGTGGTTGGGTTACGGAACCCTGTTTGATATGATGCCCGAATATTCTGATCAGGAGCCACACGTATAACAGCAGAAAGGCGTGGGTTGAACTGCCCTGAGAAGTTTTCGTTCTTATCATACCTCACTGAACCGGTTAACCTTAACCTGTCTTCGAACAAGGGCCTTGATGCCTGTATAAATCCACCATACTCATTAATATTCACTCCACCTTCATCCGCAAATATTGTTCCGTTTGAACGAAGCTGGTACTGACGGAAACTAAGCCCTAACTGTATGTCGGCAAAATCAACAAGGTCGCGGAAGTTATAAACACCTTCTGTATGTAAAAATCTTGATTCATCATTGAAAAGTGCTCCATTAGGTATTACTTCTGAAACAGCATTCTCAAAAGCCTGCTCAAATTCGGGGGTGCCCGGTTCAAACCTGCCCTGGTCGGCCTGTTCGCGGGCAAAAAGGTGAGCTTCTTCAAAATTATCTGAGCCGGTATTCAGCAAGTAACCCAGGTAGCTTACTCCATACGTACCGAACCATTCTGCGTTTGCCCTGTACTGATCGTTTATTGAAAACCCAACAAAATCTGCAATATAAGAATCACCGGAGTTTTCAAAGGTTCCGTAGGCCCGCCACATTAAGTTTTGGCTTTCAAGTTCTATCTTATGCTGATGAATATAGAAATCTTTCAGACTATATCGCTGGGCTCCTGTGTAAACAGAAGTACCTGAACCGTAATTGAAGGTATAACTTGCCTCTAAATTATCAGTGAGCCTGTAATGAAGTGAACTGCTGGCTTTTAAATTCTTTGCATCATTATCAACCAAATACCTTTCCTGGTAACCCGTTCGGGCTACAGGCTGGTTTGGCATATTTTGCAGCGCATACACTTGTGCTGCCGTATTATCTCCGTTAAAATGCTGATTGGCAAGTGTCTGAACAAATCCAGCATTCAAAGCTAAAAGCGCAATATTCAACGTTCCGTCATCACCGTAAAGGTGTGTTCCGTCATAGGCAGGATTGTGGCTAAAACCTTCTGGAGCAAGAACACGGTTTTTATCGCTATAATCAACCCCAAGCCAGTCATTGGCAGCACTGTAACTGAAGTTTATTTTATATGCAAAACGATCGCCAATCCTGTCAGCATATCTGATCGACGTATCATACATCAGGCTCGGACTGTCCGGCTCACCAAGGGCTTCACGGCCGGTTAAATGGTTTGCTCCGGCTTGTACATGAACACTTAAGCCAGGATATCGGAATGGATTCTTGCTGTTTACAAGTACAATACCGTTAAATGCATTTGGCCCATAAAGTGCTGATGCCGCTCCGGGCAAAAACTCCACACTTTCCACATCCAGAACTGAAGGCCCGTTCAAATTACCAATAGGGAAGTTCAATGCGGGGGCCTGTGTGTCCATGCCATCAGTCAACTGCACCATCCGCGTATTACCGGTTGAGTTAAAACCCCTGGCATTTATAATCTGAAAGTTGATACTGCTTGTAGTCATATCAACTCCTTTAAGATTAGCCAAACCCATATAATAACTTGGTGCCGGTGTCTGATTCACCGCAATTATATCCATTCGTTCAACGGATACCGGTGCTTCCATTATAGTTTGTTCAAAACGGGACGCAGATACCACAATATCAGAACCCAGCACGGTATCTTCTCTGATTTCAATTCTCAGATCAGTGGTTTCAGCCTCAGTTATTTCGATTTCTCTTGTTACGTAACCAACAATACTCACAACAAGAGTAAGGGGCGGATCCTGATTGATCCTTATAGTGAAATTACCGTCTATATCGGTAGCCACACCTCTTAAAGTACCTTTTATCAATACATTAACGCCAGCCATTGTGTTGCCGGTTCGGGCATCAACTACAGTACCGGAAATAACTGTTTGCTGTTCAGACAAAGCTTTCTCTGATATGCCTGCTTCAATTGACTCAACTGAAGCAAATAACATCAGAATCGCTGACAAAAGTAGTGTTCCATAGTATTTTAAATTCATAATGTCTGATCTTTAAAGTTTAGATAATAAAGTGTGTGATTGAGTTTTTTTGAACCGATTATAGAAAACGGTATTAATTTTAGTTAAAAAACAACCTTTACTTTAGACTGCAGATTGCTGACACAGTCTCCGATACAGGTACTTATGGTTGGTACTGAAAGTACATTTAGTCTTGGCAGAATTGCATCAAATTCAGATTCCATCAAATCCAGGATCTCATTTGCAATCAGTGCATGCCCTCTCATAGCCGGGTGAACACCATCGGTTGAAAATGCACCAAATGGTGTAAAGTCAGGCAGAATTCTTTCACCGCTTACAACTACACCCGGCTGCGATCCGTCAAGGCCGAATAT
>SLAU01000138.1 GCA_007126675.1 Balneolaceae bacterium | reverse complement strand
GTAGTTCCGTTATAAACATCCGAAATATCGTGGTATTCGTATGTAATACCGAACAACAGGTTGCCGGCCGAAGAGGCACCGGTTGATTGCGAGCTTAGCAGTGGCGCCCCGGCACAGCTGCAGGTTTGTGCCTGCAGAAAATCGGCGGGTACAATAATTATCAAAAGGGTAGTGCAAAGCAGAACAAAATATTTCATCGGTAAAAAATTGATGCAGTTAACTACAGCTTTTGACGAAGAGATAAGAGAAAAATTACGCGAGCCTGCGAGATGTTACAGAAAAGTGAACTCTGTTTTAATCTAAAAATTTGTAACCTGAAAAGAGATTTTGAAACAGATAAAAGAAATGGAACAGAAAGTAAGTATTATCATACCGGTTTATAACGAAGAAAAAACCATTAAAAAACTGCTCAGCCATCTTCAGGAGTGCATTAGCGGTTATAATGCTGAAATTGTAGTGGTTGATGGTAACAGTTCCGATAAAACCGCCGAAGTTGTGGAGAGTAGCGGAATACGCTTATTAATTTCGGAGAAAAAGGGAAGAGCCGCACAGATGAATCTCGGTGTTGAACAGACAGTTGGAGAAATTCTTTACTTTGTACATGCCGATTCTATTCCGCCTGAATCATTTATCGATGATATTTACCAAAGCATTAAGATCGGATTTGATGCAGGCTGCTACCGATTCCGTTTCAATTCTAATCACCCGCTTTTAAAAATCAATTCATATTTCACCCGGTTCGACAGGCTGATGTACAGGGGAGGAGATCAGACTCTCTTTGTGAAAAGATCCGTATTTGAAAAGCTGGGAGGATACAAAGAGCATTATGTAATCATGGAAGATTTTGATCTAATACAGCAGCTCAGAAATAATTATTCATTCAGGATAGTACCGAAAGATGTGATCGTATCTGCCAGAAAGTATGATAACAATCCTTATCTGAAAGTGAATTTTGTAAACCTGGTGATATTTATGATGTACTTTTTTGGTGCTTCACAGGAAACCATGGTACATGCCTACAAAGAACTGATCCATAAAACCCGGTTTGGATAGCACCAAAACCTTATCCTTCTTGGTTTTGCCGGAAACTTTGCTCCAATTGGGTACTTTTGGCATGGGTATCAGTGTGAGAAGTTTAAGAAAGGCTCTTTGAATGGTTACAGGACATAGCAAAATTCCGTTATAAAATTGTTAGAAATGAAAGTGTAAGAACTTATCAAATGATTCCATCTGATGTGCAGATAATCAAAAAATGATTATTACTAATATTAATTAAACCAGATAAGTCATGAAAAAAACAATTATACCTATACTAACAGCATTACTTTTATTTTCAGGTAATGTGTTCGCACTTTCTTCTTCAGAAAAGGAAAATAACGAAAAAAACGAATCCACGAGTTGGACGGTCGATAAAGATCACAGCTCAATCAATTTTTCTGTCAGGCATTTTTTCACCCCGGTTACCGGGAGGTTCAATGATTTCGAGGCAGATATACAGTTCAACCCGGATAACCCTGAAAACGGTAAATTAGATATAACGATTCCGATTTCATATATCAATACAGAAAATACACGCAGAGATAATCACCTGGCTTCAGAAGACTTTTTCAATTCTGAGAAATGGCCAAATATGCGTTTTGTAAGTTCGGATATTCAAAAAACAGGTGATAACAAATATGTTGCTTACGGTGAGCTTACCATCCGGGATGTTACAAAAACAGTTGAGCTTCCCTTCGAATTGCTCGGCGTTATGGAGCATCCGATGATGGATGACACGCAAGTAGCAGGAATTGAAGCAGGTACCAAAATAAAACGCACAGATTTTGGTGTTGGAGTTGGTGATTGGGCTGCCACCATGGTTGTGGGTGATGATGTTGACATCAACATTAACCTGGAATTAACCGCCACGTTATAAACGATAAAACAGTACTTAATAAAAAAAAGCAGCCGGTTAAAGGGCTGCTTTTTTTATTTGAGTTACTGCTTAAATATCACCGGAAAGTGCCAGGTCTTCTCAAAAGTAGATTTAATAATTTTCTAAGTAATCTAAGATTCTGCATCTATTTTTTCTGTTTAATCAGGAAAATGTAAGATTATACGAAGCCGCAACATCTAACTATTGAACAGCAAATAAAACGTATTTTATAATGGAATTTACCGAAATATATAATTGGTTCATGGGACTGGGAGAGCCATACGGAGTTGACCCGATCATATTTGGTTCAATTTATGTAGGAGCGATCCCGATTTTTTGGCTGGCAATAGGCTGGCTGGTTCGTAATATAAAAAAGAAACGCCCGGTTACAGGGCCGGTGCTGCTGGCATGTGCCTGTGCAATATCGGCGTACGTATACCTGATTATTGTAGGTGAAAATGTACCGATGTGGGTTTACGGGCTAATTGTAGCAATTATCGTGTATGCAATCTATTCAACTTTAAATAAAGTGAAACAGAAAAAGGAGGAGCTGATCAATGAAGTATCAGTATGATATAATTGTGATTGGGGGAGGCGCAGCAGGTTTAACGGCTTCCGGTGTAGCAGTAAGTTTAGGAGCAAAAACAATGATGATCGAGAAGGCAAAGCTTGGAGGCGACTGTACCTGGTACGGTTGTGTACCCAGCAAAGTGCTGCTGAACCTGGGGAAAAAAGCCGAACTATCGGGAAAACCGGTTAACTGGAAGGAGGTCAGGGAAAAGCTTGATACCATTCGCCAGGATATTTATGAAGAAGCTGACGACCCCGAAAAGTTCAGAGAAATGGGGATTGATGTAGAGGAAGGCGAAGCAACATTTGTGAATAAAAACACCATTCAGATCAAAAATGGCAAGGGGATACTGCGTGAAGTGACAGCAAAGTATTTTGTGATTGCTACGGGGGCCAAAGCGTTTGTTCCGCCCATACCCGGCATTGATAAAACGCCACACCTCACAAACCACAACCTGTTCGAAATGGACGAGCTTCCCAAAAGCATGATTATTGTGGGAGGCGGCCCGATCGGCACAGAAATGGCACAGGCTTTTCAAAACCTGGGCACCGAAATTACTGCTGTAGATATGACGGATAGCATCCTCTCTAACGATCATCCGGAACTGACCCCTATCCTGAAAGAACACCTGGAAAAGCAGGGAGTCAATTATGAACTGGGGGCCGGTGTAAAATTGGTGAGCGGTGATGAAAAATCAGTGGAAGTTACTATTGAACGCGATGGCGAAACAAAAGTATTAAAAGCAGAAAAACTGCTGATGGCTACAGGACGCCGCGCCAATTTTGAACCGTTAAATCTTGACGCAGCCGGGGTAAAAACCGGCAAGGGAGGTATTACCGTAAATGATAAATGCCGCACAAACGTCAGGAATATTTACGCGATTGGCGATGTAACCGGGCGCTACCAGTTTACCCACATGTCCGAACACATGGCCAAGATTGCAGTCAGCAACGCCTTGTTGAAATTCCCTATGAAAATCGATCACAAGCATGTGCCGTGGGTAACCTATACCGAACCGGAAGTGGCGCATGTGGGTGCCACACAAAAGCAGCTTGATGAAGACGGAGCTAAGTACGAAACCTACAAATTTCCCTATAACATGATAGACCGTGCAATTACCGATGAAAAAACGGAAGGCTGGATTTATGTTTATGCAAAGAAATTTAACGGAAAGATTTTAGGAGCGGACGTAGTTGGAACTCATGCCGGTGAAATGATCAGCCAGTACGCCCTGGCAATGAAAAACGGTGTTACGCTGAAGAATATGGCGGATACTATTTATCCCTATCCCAGCTACGGTCTGGGAGCAAGGCGCGCTGCCGATCAGTGGTACGTAAAAAGCCAAAGCGTTGGAGTGGTAAAATGGATCAAACGGATATTTGGATACCGCGGTCCGCTGCCCGATCTCAGTGATCCCGATAAAATTGTGTGATTTGATTACAGCTTTATAAAGATTCTATAACATGTAACTCAATCGCTTGTATTGCACTTCAGATCTTTTTAATTAGGGCCATCAACCAACATAGGTAAATCGGGATTATATGTTAAAATGGTTCAAAAAAGAATCTTCGGCGAAGCTTAAACGGGGCAGAGACAATGCCGGGTGGGTAGAAGCTTTGAGCAATACGCC
>SLAU01000050.1 GCA_007126675.1 Balneolaceae bacterium | reverse complement strand
TGTCCCAAAAGTAAATCAATTTATGAACCAGCTTAAATAATTTAGTCATCTAATCCCTCTCTATTTTTTTAGAGAGGGAAATAGGGTGAGTCAGAAGAAAGAATCTAAATTATTTAAGCGAGTTTCGATGAATTATACCTTTTGGGACAGCCTCTTTCGCGTCAGCAGTTTCGTTAGTCCCGGCGATAAATCATCGGGTTATAATATTGGCTGTGCCTAACGGCACTCAATGCAGCTTTTTTCTTGCGTCCCGTTGAAAATATTAGTTATCGCAATATTCTTTTAATGCATTCACTAAAATAGCTTGAAAAATCATCTCTCTGCAATCAATCCACCCAATCAATCAATTCCTGGAAATCGGTGAATTCAAAATCGGCGAGCATTTCATTGCCGTTTTTTTCGGTGAGTGAAGTGAACCATGCCGTTTTCCATCCCGCCCTATTGGCGCCTATTATATCTGATGAGTAGGAGTCGCCAACATACAGTATCGATTCTGCCGGTACCTCCGCAAGATTTTGCGCATATTCAAAAACCGACGGATGAGGTTTCATCTTCCCTATCTCTTCTGAAATCACAAGGCACTTGCAATGCTGCGCGATCGATAATCTCTGAAATTTCTTCATTTGTGTGTCACTAAAACCGTTTGTAATGATTCCTGTTGAATATTTGGCAGATAAACTGATAAGTGCATTCTGAGCCCCATCTACCCATTCCCAGAAATTTGAATAATGCTTCATATACTGCTCACCAATAATTGCACTTTTCTCTGCCGGCAATTCCAGGTTGTGCATCGTTTCAAAAAAACGGGCATGCTGCACATGAAACCTGTCAATTTTGTCCTGCTGGTACCATTCCCACAATCGAAGGTTCACCTTTTTGTATTCTTCGATCCATTGATCTAATTGCACCGATTGTAGTTCCGGGAACTGCTCATAGACAGCCTTGTGTGCGGCAGCCTCCGCTTTGCTGTGATGAAGCAATGTATTATCAAGATCGAAATAGATGAAAGAGGGATTCATTGGGCTAATATAATGTGAATTCGTTGTAAAATCATTGGGGTAAAAGTGACTTTGTCCTAAAAGAGCGTCAGCGCGTGGTATGTGTTTAGTGACCTGACAGCATTCCTCGGTGCTTTTCCGAGGATTCTGTCAGCGTCGCAGGGAATAGGCTTTAGGCCACAACGCTAAAAGACCCGCCTGCCATCAGTCGGATAGGCCCAGTATGTGCCTGTCCTCAGTAGCACAACTGCGTATAAAACTTCGTAGTGTAAATTTTAACGCAGTAGGACTGTCAGGTTGTTTGGTTTCACGATTTATACGCACAGGGCGCAACACAACGAAATTAACGTTGTTCAATTTTTGAATTCATTTCGATATCTCCTTTCAGCGTCTTGTTAACAGGACATTTTTCTGATATTTCAAGCATTCGCTGCAATTGTTCTTCACTAAGATCCCCTTTTATGATGATCTCTTTATCAATTTTATCGATCTTGGCTGACTTCTCATCACAATCTTCACAATCCTCCGCATGATCTTTATAATGAAGCAGCTCAACATAAATATCTTCCACCGGCCATTCTTTGCGTTTTGCATACATACGCAGTGTAATGGCTGTACATGATCCAAGACCCATCAGCAGATAATCATAAGGGTCGGGGCCCAGATCTTTGCCACCAGCCCGTTCAGGCTCATCGGAGATCAGTTCGTGGTTTCCAGCGGTGAGTGTGGTTTTGTAATCTTCATTGCCAAGATGTACATGAATTATTTTTTTATCTGATTGTGCAGTCATGATTTATTCTGTGAAATTTTTTCGAATTAGAAGTTTGTTTCATGATAAATATAAGGGATCGAGTTGACCCTGTTATCACAAAGTTAATCAATTGAAAGTGTTACCCATGTCTCCGAATGAGTGTAACCTATGTCCCAAAACGAAACAGAAAGCAGGGGCCTGCTTGCCGAATCAATACTGAAAATAATTATCTATAAAATATGCACCGGGGCAGGTAGGAATGTATTCTTTGAGTTTAGAATTGGACAAATCAATTTAACCTGTCTCATCGATGGTTTGACTCATTTAAGAAAACTTTGGCAAATAAAAAACCAACCATAGCTTATTAGTGTCATCCCCCCGGCAGCCGTCGATATTACTCTGGCTGTCATGCCCCCTTCTAAGGAGGACTTTTTTATATAATCACCACATTCACATTCCAAGTGTATTTGCGGAACCCTTTACTTCTTTTTTGTTGAAGTTCAGGGTGAATAAAGTCCCATTTGAGTTGCCGGCATAACTGTATTCACCTTCGAGCTGTCGGGTTAATATTTCAATCAGTTGTAATCCTAATGTTTTTTTATCGCTTTTTTCAAGGCCAACTCCGTCATCTTTAACCATTACGTCAACTTTACCTTTACTCTTGCCTATCTGAATACCGATTACTCCTTCTTCACGCTCTTTAAACGCATGCTTGTAAGCATTTGTCAGCACTTCGTTAATCATCAATGCACATGGAATAGCCTGATTGATATTCAGTTCTATATCTTCCTGATTCAGATCAATTTTTATCTTCTTATCACTCTCCATCGCTGAAGTGGTTTCTTCTACAAGCTTTTGGATCATATTACTGAAGTTTACCTGCGAAAAACTTTCTGATTCATAAAGAAGCTCATGAATTGAAGCCATGGTTCTGATACGAAGAACACTGTCCATCAGCTTAATTTCAACCTCTTTGTTATCTTCATCATATGCCTGCAGCTGCATCAGGCCCGAAACAATGGCGAGGTTATTTTTCACGCGATGGTGAATTTCGTTTAGCAGTATATCTTTTTCTTTGAGCGATTCCTGAAGCTCTTTTTCATATCGTTTCCTTTCATTAATTTCGCGGCCTATCACCACCCAGTGAGAAAAACCACCCTCTTTATCCCCAACAGGAACTATAGATGTGTTTACCCAAAATGGCGTGCCATCTTTTTTATAATTGATGTATTCGAGTGAGCTGATTTCCCAGTTTTTCATTGCTTTGTTCAGCTTTTCAATCTCTTTCATATCGGTTTTTTCCCCATTTAAAAAGTATAGGCTTTCACCGAGCACCTCATCTTCTGTATATCCGGTAATTTCGGTAAACGCTTTGTTCACAAACAAGATTTTCCGCTCCTGACCTTTAAATGGTTCAGCTTCAAGGATAACCATAAACTCCTTAGCATGGGTAACAACCGATTCAAGAAGCTTTAACCGCTCTTCTTCTTTCCTTTTTTGGGTCACATCATGCGCAAGAGCCATCCTTACTTTTTTTCCCTCGTAATCAACTGTACTGGCATGAATTTCAACCAGTATCTCTTTTCCGCTTTTAGTGATATGCCTGTAATCTTTATCAAATGTAACGTGTATTTGATCTTTAGTATTAGAAATGGCTTTTTTGGATTCTTCAACCTCCTGTTCGGGTTTTATATCCATCAGGGTCATTTTCAAAAACTCTTCTTTTGAATACCCATATTTTGCAACCGCAGCTTTATTCACCTCAAGGAATCGGAAGGTATCGAGTTCAAAGAGCATCAACGGCTGCGGACTAAGCTCAAACAGTTCTTTGTAATTTTTCTCTGATTCTTTCAGCCTGGAAGAAAAAACGTTTCTCTCTATACTGTATATAATACTTTTATGCAGAAGAGTGGGTGACAGCTCATCTTTCAGCAGGTAATCAGATATACCTTTCGAAAGTGATTTCATACTGAATTCGAGGTTGCTGTATCCTGTCAAAATTATAACAGGAACTGAAACTGATAACTTCAATACCTCATCGACCAGGTTCATGCCCTCAGCGTCAGGCAATGAGAGGTCAAGCAAAATGGTAGTATATTCCGAATCCGACTCTAAGAGTGTTTTGGCTTCTTTAAATGTTTCGGCCGCTGTAATTTCCGCCTTTTCAAAAACTTCCGAAACATATTCCTCCACCAGCAAAGCATCGCCCGGGTTGTCTTCTATCAGAAGTAAATGTATGGGTAAATCGTCTCTTTTCATTGCCTGCTGATGATTATTTATGCGATGGCAATTTAACGACACTAATCCAGAAATGTTCAATATCCAGCACAGCCTCCAGAAAATCGTCCACTTCAACCGGTTTGGTTATA
>SLAU01000033.1 GCA_007126675.1 Balneolaceae bacterium | reverse complement strand
GCATTTTCAGATTTTTTCAGAAAATCATCGGCGAGATCTGATCTCTGCTCAATAAAGAAATATTCCCAAAATGGAACCATGGATTCAAAAAAGTATGGACGGGGATCATTTGGTGACATTTGCTTCAGCTCATCAAAAATTGATAAAGCTTTGTCCCAATCAGTTGCATAAAATGCAGCTATACCCTCTTCAAGTTCTTTTTCAAATGCAACATCATCAGCTAAAGCTATGTGTCTGTCAAGATCAACATGAAAAACGGAAAGTAGTAACAGCAGAATGAATGACATCAGTTTATGATATTTTATTAACCTCTACGATAAATTTTTAACTCGCTGTGATGTAAAAGGTTTCTTTATACTTCTTCATCAAAATGTAACGCACCAAGTTTGCCTTCGGTATGTGCTACTGCTACAGAAACAGCTGCATCTCCGGTTACATTCACTGCCGTGCGCGCCATATCCAGTATTCTGTCAACACCAAGTATCAGTGCAATTCCCTCGATCGGAACCTGAACTGACTGCAGTACGATAACAAGCATTATAATACCGGCACCCGGAACACCTGCTGCACCTATTGAGGCGGCGGTTGCGGTGAGTACTATAGTAACCTGCTGTGCCAGGGTTAAGTCCATTCCGAGAGCCTGGGCAATGAATACTGCTGCGATTGCCTGGTAAAGGCTGGTTCCGTCCATATTGATTGTAGCACCAACCGGAAGTACAAAACTCGACACCTCTTCACCCACACCCAGATTCCGCTCTACCCTTTCCATAGTTACAGGAAGCGTGGCAAGGCTGGAACTAGTACTGAAACCAAGCAAAATTGCAGGCTGAATAGCCTTAAAGAAATCCCTCAGTTTCATCTTGCTGAAAAACTTAAAGAGTGTTGAATAAACTATGAGTACATGAAGTAATAGGCCGATCACCACCGCAAGGCAGTACCAGCCAAGTGCCCTAAGCAGTATCATCGCCTGGCCGAGGTCGTCGCCAGTCAGATCTACGATTACAGCAGCCATTAGTGCAAATACGCCATACGGTGCCGTTTTCATGATCAGATCAACGATCTTAATGATCACATCATTTAAAGACTCGAAGACGTTTATGAGCACCTGCCCTTTTTGTGCCGGAATATTTATCAAGCCGATTCCAAGCAGCAATGCCACAAAAACTACCTGCAGCATGTTGGTGTTATCGCCGGCTGCTTCAAAAAAGTTTTCTGGAACGATATCCGCAAAAAATTCGAGAATATTTCTGTCCTGAACCACAGCAGCAGCATCATCCCTGCCCTCCACTCTTTCACTATAACTTTCCATCAGTGAAGCACGTGTTTCATCTGGCAGTGTTCCTCCCGGGTTCATGATATTGACAACACTCAACCCTATGGAAATCGCAAAAACGGTAGTTACCATATAGATAGCTACAGTTTTACCGCCCATTCTTGAAAGACGGGCCATATCATTAAGGCTTGAAACGCCCACAACAAGAGATGCTATTACAAGCGGAACTGCAATAAGCTTCAATAGATCAATAAAGATGGTACCTACTGGCCGCACATAGCTTGAGGTAAAATCAGTGAGCCCGACTATACCTGAGAATAACCCCCAGAAA
Organism: Balneolaceae bacterium; assembly: GCA_007126675.1. Lineage (GTDB taxonomy): Bacteria > Bacteroidota > Rhodothermia > Balneolales > Balneolaceae > SLAU01. Next base: position 12,888 of record SLAU01000033.1, on the reverse strand, counting down.
AGACCCAAAATCATACCTATTATTATTTGCCAGTGCAGTTTTTTATACCATTTCATATATCAAAATATTGTGTGAATAATTAATGCCAGTAATGCACCCGAACCGGTAGCTAACCAGTTCACCAGGTTATTCTTTCCGTTAGCTGCTTTTACAAGAGACGTACCAAAAAAAGGAATTTTCATCTGCTTTGAAAGGTAAATTGATCCTAAAAGTGAGTCGACAACAGCGCCGGCAAATCCTGCTGCAGAAACAGTTAGGATAATAAAAAACGATGATGAGCTGAAATCAACACCTATTGTGAATAAAGCAATCAATACTGAACCTGCGAGCGCAGCTACAAATCCCCTTCTGCTAACACCGCCGTCAATTCCGGGCTCCACTTCCTTCCTTGAAAGAATGTCTACTGTACTTTTTGCTTTTCTGATTCCAATTTCCGTAGCCCATGTATCTGCGGTGGCAACGGCAAGTGATGCGAATGCAGCAATCAAAAATGCCTCTGAATCGACCATCACCCACAACAAAACGAGAAGTACGGCCCAAAAGCCGTTTGACCAGATCTGAAATCCATCTCTTCGGGCAGAGCTTTTCATATTTGATGCACTGCCTGCAAATTTTGGATTATTCATTGAGGTGAGAATGCTGCTGCTTGCAAAAAAGAAAAACAGGGCAAAAGCCAGGCTCCACCCTGCAAAACCAAGTATTACGGAGCCGGTTACAATAATTGCCAGGATACTATCGAATGTGGACCAATTGAGCAGAAATGAAGCAGCAGCAACAAGTACTGATAAAATTATTGCAGTAAAAAAGAAAGTTGCATCTGTTTGTGGTGATAAAACAAACAGTATTATGGCAGCCAGTGCCAGTGAATATGATGTAAGCCTGTGCAAATCAGGAGGAAACTGTAGCTTCGGATTTATCGCCTTCTGTTTTAGCTCGTTTCAGAATGGCAACAATCACAGTTATATATCCGGACATGATAACTACCGGTGCTATGTAAAGTGAAACCACTCCATACACCTCATTCTCGAGCCGCATGATTGTAAATCCTATCAGGATCAGCAAAACTCCCAAACCTAACAGTTTATAATTGAGGGCTGAAAATGCCATCGGTTTGGTTTCTTGTTTCCTGCTTTTTTTACGTCGTGCTGCCATCTGAATCTGATTTGAATTAGTGATACCTTCTGTTTGGTATCGAAGTTATTTAATTATCTGATAAGGGAAAAATTTAAGAATCGCGCCACTAACGAAATATGAAAATAATTCTTGCATCCGGAAGCCCCAGACGAAAACTGCTTTTAGAGCAAATTGGCATCAACTTTGAAACGATTATACCAGAAGTTGATGAATCAAATGATAAAAACTTAAAACCGGCAGAGCTTGTTGAGCATTTAGCCGTTGTTAAGGGTAAATGGGTGATCAATAAAAACAAAAAGCCCGGTTTTTATATCTCTGCAGATACAATCGTTGTTCACAACGGTAAAATTTTAGGGAAACCGGGTACAACAAAAGAGGCCGCAGCCATGTTAAATGTATTGAGCGGTGCCATTCATTCAGTGTTTACCGGCTGTTTTTTGGCTGAAACTGATGAGAAAGGCGTTATTCAAAAAGAATTATCATTTTCAGTAGAAACAAAAGTCACATTTTCTGATCTTGATAAGATGGAAATAGATCGATACGTAAAAAGCGGTAGTCCGCTTGATAAAGCCGGAGCTTACGGCATTCAGGACGATCTTGGTGCCCTTTTTGTTAAGCGGATTGATGGCGACTATTACAATGTTGTTGGGTTTCCGCTGAACGAATTTTACAACCGACTGAAAAAGAACTTTCAGAATATTTACGATATTTTATACCCCTGATGGATAAATTAGCAACTCTGTTTTTCTCTTCAATACTGCTTTTTGTTTTTGCAGTTCCCTCAGACCTGTATTCACAAAATCGTGATTATCAGCTCGCAAATAACCTTATGCAGCAGCAAAAATATGAAGAAGCCCTGCCTATTCTGCAGCAGCTGCATGAGGGAAACCCAAACGCATTTGTGTTTTTTGAAAAGCTAACCGAGACGCTCATCAACCTGGGGCGTATTGAGGATGCGATTCAGATTGCAGAAAACCAGGTTGCTGAAAACAGAACTATGCCGAGAGCCGGGATAACACTGGCTGAACTGTATCATATAAACCGGCAAAAAGATAAAGCTGTAGAAAAGTGGAATGAGGTCGTTGAAGCAAATAAGGATCGTATTCAAACATACTTCTCGGTTGCTTCATCAATGACAGACCGCAGAGAATACAGGATGGCGATTGAAATGTATATGGAAGCCAGATTACACTTTGAAAATCCTCAGCTGTTTCAAAGCGAGCTTGCAAATACTTACCTGCAGGCCGGACAGTTCGAAAATGCGGTGAAATCATTTTATGAACTTATTGAGAATTCTCCTGGCCAGATGGGACAAGTGCAGCAGCGTCTTCTGCGAATGAGAGATCAGGAATTATATACAATTGCCTCACTGGAGCTTGAAGATTTTATTATGGAACTTGAAACGGATCATCCTGCTTATTCGCAGCTGGCACAGCTTTTAAGCTGGCTTCTGCTCGAAATCGATGATTACAGAAGGGCATTTGTATTTGCACGCCGTTATGAGTCTCAAACTTCGGATTTAAATTATTCGCTGTTTAATTTAGCAAGCAGATTACAATCGGCACGGCAATACGAGCTGGCTGCAGATGCTTTTAAATTCTACATAGAAAATGAACCGGGTTTAAGATCGAGAGCCACCCGCGAACTTTCTGAAACCTATCAATTGTGGGCAAGATATCTGGAACAACGCGGTTTGGAAACTCAGGAACGTCAGCATGAACTGTATCAAAAAGCGTATGACCTGAACAAGCTGCTTGCTGAGGAAGCCCCCAATTATAACCGCCTCGATCGTGTACTATCTGCACAAATTGATCTGTCTCTGGATATTTTTAAAGATTCGGATAAAGCGGATGAATGGTATCAGAAACTACTGGAATTAAATAATCATGAAAATACAGCTCATACTTACTATGCCGAAGGAAGACTGGCTTTGTTCCGAAGTGATTTTACGAGAGCTCGGCAGGCGTTAACAAGAGCCGATCGGTCATCCGATGATTCTAATCTTTCAGAAAAGGCTCGTTACTTTCTCAGCCTTTCTGATTTTTACGGTGGTGATTATGAGTTTGCGGAAATTCAGCTTCGATCTCTCGAACGAAGAAATACATCCTATTACGCAAACGATGCGATAAAACTTCGTATGTGGATCAAGAATGGACTCAGAAGCGATACAACCGGATCAACAATTAAAGCACTTGGCGAAGGCTTGCATCATATACATACCGGAAGCTATGATAAAGCGTTGAATCTGTTTGAACCCTTTTTGGTTGTAAGCAACCATCCCTTTTCTGACGACATTGCAGTAGAACTTGCAATTCATTTACCTGAAAGCTACAAGAAAACTGTCTACGCAATTCTGAACAGAAAAGCAGAGAACATGCATAATAGTCCGCTCAGAGAAAGAATTTTATGGGAGCGCGTTAAAGCTGCTGAAAAATTGAACAAACATGAAAACTTTGAGCCTGCTGATGAACGATTTGCTGATGGTGAGTTAACATTTATTTTTTCATCAGAAGAAATTGAAGAATTATATGAAGAATTACTGATGGAATTTCCCGGAGGCTTTTACGCTGAATTTGTAAGAGAAATTCTACAATCAACCGAAATACCAGCTTTATAAATTTACCGATGTTAAAAAAACTGTTTTTATTAGCTTTTGCTTTTTCATTTGCTGCAATTGTTCATGCACAGGAACGAGTACTGATTCCGATGGATGGCTCTCAAACAAATCATCTGAAAGCTTATGGTATTATTTTTAATCACCTTGCTGATGGTGAAACCGGTCAGTGGCTTCTCAATTACCGGGGCGGCAGTTTTATTACAACCAATACAAATGAAATTGTGCGGAAGAGCCGCGTTCGAAATGTACAGGTTGAGGTTATCTCTGAATCTCAGGCTCAATCGATTGTGCAGGAAGTGGAACAACCAAATGTGAACATGGCAGCAATCAATCTGGAAACTGTACCTAAAATTGCGGTTTACACACCGCCGCAGTCACTCCCCTGGGACGATGCAGTGACACTTGCGCTCGACTATGCTGAAGTACCTTACGACAAAATATATGATGTAGAAGTGCTTTCCGGCGAGCTGGAAAATTACGACTGGCTACATCTTCATCACGAAGATTTTAGCGGACAGCACGGCAAATTCTGGGCGATGTACCGAAATGCCCCCTGGTATATATCTGATGTAAACAAACTCCGGGAGATTGCGGATGATCTTGGATATGACCGGGTTGCAGATCTGAAACTTGATGTGGTTTTAGAAATCAAGGATTACATTTATAATGGCGGGTTCCTGTTTGCGATGTGCTCCGGCACAAATACGTTTGATATCGCCCTTGCAGCTGAAGGCATGGACATCGTTCCGCAGGAAATTGACGGCCAGCCTATGGACCCGAACGTAAACGAACGCCTTGATTATAGCCGCACTCTTGCTTTCGAAAATTTCAGCCTTGTTACCGACCCATACATCTATCAGCATGATGATATTGATATTGAAGTTGACCTGAACAGGATCAGCGAAAGCCTTGATTATTTTACGCTCTTTGAGTTTTCTGCGAAGTGGGATCCTGTGCCTACCATGCTTACACAAAATCATGTGAGCAGTATTCCGGGATTTTACGGGCAAACTACTGCCTTCCAGAAAGACAAAATTAAAAGAACAGTGGTAAGCCTCGCCGAATCTCCGGGTCGCAATCAGGTTAAATATCTTCATGGTAATCATGGTGAAGGCACATTCACTTTCTACGGCGGCCACGATCCGGAAGACTACACCCATTATGTAGGCGATCCGCCAACCGACCTCAGCCTCCATCCCAACAGTCCCGGTTATCGTTTGATCCTGAATAACATTCTTTTCCCCGCCGCGGAGAAGAAAAAGCGGCAAACGTAGGGAGTTTATTATTGGTTAATGGAATTAAATCTGCGTTACTCTGCGTACCATCTGCGGTAATCTGCCACAAAGTAGTACCTACGGGACGAGAACCTCTCGCTAAATTAGCAAAGTAAACGTAGCCAGTTTCACTTCTCACTGCCGTAAAGTGGCAACGCTGAGTCTGTCCAAAAAGGCATGATTCATCAAATTTCGCTTAAATAATTTAGATTTTTCTTTCTGACTCACTCTAACTCCCTCTCTAAAATATAGAGAGGGATTAAATGACTAAATTATTTAAGCTGGTTTATTAATTGTTTTACTTTTTGGGCAACCTCAGGTTGCCATGGGCTGCAACTGTTATTCATTCAGAATTCCCTTACCTTATCACAAAAACATAAGCGCCATTTGTATGACTCCATCCAACAAATTTGAAGATTTTGTAGAACTAATATCTGTTCTCCGAAGAGAGTGCCCGTGGGATCGCAAACAAACCCATCATTCCATCAAAGAAAATCTAATTGAAGAAGCCTATGAGGCAGTTGAGGCGATTGAAGATGAAGATTATGATGATCTTTCAAAGGAGCTTGGTGACCTGCTTCTTCACGTAGTTTTTCACAGTAAAATGGCAGCAGAAAATGATCATTTTACAATTGATGATGTCATTTATCGAATATCAGAAAAACTAATCCGAAGACATCCCCATGTGTTTGACAATGTAGATGTAGAAAACGAAAAAGAAGTTGCCAGCAATTGGGAAACCATTAAGCTGTCGGAAGGTCGCGAATCTATTTTAGATGGCATACCGGGTCATTTGCCGGGCCTAATCAAAGCACAGCGGATGCAACAAAAAGCTGCCAATGTAGGTTTTGACTGGCATAAATGGGAACTCGCATGGGAAAAATTAAACGAAGAGATTGATGAGTGGCGCGAAGCAGTAGAGTCGCAGGATGCTGAAAAAAGAGCAGATGAGTTTGGAGATCTGTTGTTCAGCCTCGTTAACGTTGGAAGGCTTCTGGATTTGAATGCGGAAGACTCAATCCGAAAAACAAATAAAAAGTTTGAATCCCGTTTCAGGTATATAGAAAAAGAGCTTAAGTCGAGAAATAAATCTCTGAACGATTCAAATCTTGAAGAGATGGACGAGCTCTGGAATGAGGCAAAGAATAAAAGCAATTAGATGGTTACAATTTTTATAAGCTATCCTTTAAAAGCGCTTCTAAAATCATCACTAATTATGTATTTTTAGATGATATAACGTTGCTTTTGCGTTTATAAAAAGAACAAGGCTATACAGTATGAGGAAGTGAGCTCTCCCATCTGATCTTACAGTTTGCAGAAGCAGAAAAAGGACTAACTAATTTTAAAATTCAGAATGTATATGGCTAAAAATAATTTGGACACTATTGATGTAAATGAATACCCATACATAAATAAAGGACTTGAAGGTATAGTCGCTTTTTCAACTACAAAAAGTTCTATAGATGGTCAGAAGGGTGAATTAATTTATGCCGGCTACAACATAGATACTCTGGCTGAGAATGCAACTTTTGAAGAAGTATGCTTTTTACTCTGGAATGACCGGCTTCCCAACCAAAAGGAACTGGATGAACTTAAAGCTGAGCTAATCAAAAAACGTACACTTCCTGAGCCGGTTCTCAATTACATTACAAGCACCAACAAAGAAGCAGAACCGATGGCAGTTTTGAGGTCGGCTGTATCAATGCTCGCAGATTTTCAGGACTCGGATGACAATACGGAAAGCGCCATTGCGATGACCGCCCAGATGCCAACAATTGTTTCTGCTTTTGCACGTGCAAGAGAAGGTAAAGAGGTTGTAAAACCATTAGATCACGGAAGCACAGCTTTTAACTTTTTGTATATGCTTAATGGCGAAAAGCCGGGTAAAGAAGCAGAAAAAACGATGGATTTATGCCTCATTTTGCATGCAGAACATGGAATGAACGCATCCACTTTTACCTGCCGGGCGATTTGTTCTACGATGTCGGATATGTTTTCGGCTGTGAGCGGTGCTATCGGTGCTCTGAAAGGTCCGCTTCACGGTGGTGCAAATACCGCAGTGATGAACATGCTTCTTGATCTTGAAGCAGATCCGGATACAGCCGATCCGGTTGCCTTTACCAAGAAAAAACTGGAAAATAAAGAGAAGATCATGGGTTTTGGCCACAGGGTTTATAAAACCTTTGATCCGAGAGCCCGATTACTTCGTGGAATGTCAAAAAATCTATCCGAAGAGACCGGCCACACAACTCTTTACGAGTGGTCTGAGGCGATTCTGAAAACAATGAAAGATGAAAAGAATATCGATCCGAATGTAGATTTCTTTTCAGCTACGGTCTACTATTCAATCGGTATAAAGCCGGATCTTTACACCTGTATTTTTGCAATGAGCCGTGTATCAGGCTGGACAGCGCACTATATTGAACAGGATAACAACAACAGGTTAGTTCGACCGAGAGCACTTTATATCGGCGAAAAGAATTTGGACTGGACGCCGGTCGAAGACAGATAATCATAAATCATTGATACGTCCCATAAAAAAAGTCCTGCAAATCTGACTTGCAGGACTTTTTTGTTTTCAGATGCCACTGGTATCAAATTAAGCGCTTATCTGAGTACTTTTTTCCTCATCCCGGACGAAGCGATAGCGAATACCCAACTACGCCAAGGCTTCGATGGAAAGGTCCGGGATCTCCTGCTTATCAAGGTAAGGAGATCCCGTATCAAGTACGGGATGACGCCCTTTTTGGACATTCTCACGACGAAATTCATAAATGATGTTGCTTGATTTAAAGCACCTCCTCAACCGGAACATAATCTAAATCAAAAGCATCGGCTACATCCTGGTATACTATTTTGCCGTGTGCAATATTCAGGCCTTTTAACAGCTCAAGATTTTCATTTAAGGCTTTCTTCCAACCTTTATTTGCGATTTGAACACCGTAAGGAAGCGTCACGTTGGTTAAGCCTAAAGTTGATGTGTAAGGAACGGCTCCAGGCATATTTGCCACACAGTAGTGTACAATTCCATCCACTTCATACACGGGATTATCGTGCGTTGTTGGTTTTGAGGTTTCAAAACAACCACCCTGATCAATAGCAACATCAACAATAACGCTTCCCGGTTTGAGCAGTGAAAGCATTTCGCGCGTGATAAGGTGCGGTGCTTTCGCACCCGGTTTTAAAACCCCGCCGATAACCAGGTCAGTTAGAGGCAACATGCTTCTGATATTTGCCTCATTTGAGTACATGGTTGAAATATTCTTTGGCATTACATCATCCAGGTAGCGTAAACGCGGAATATTTATATCAAAAATCACCGTATCGGCACCCATTCCTGCGGCAATTTTCGCGGCATTTACTCCAACCACTCCTCCGCCTAAAACCATAACTTTTGCCGGGGGCACTCCGGGTATGCCACCAAGCAAAACTCCACGGCCACCCATCGGCTTTTCGAGATACTTGGCTCCCTCCTGCGTTGACATTCTTCCGGCAACTTCACTCATCGGTATTAACAGAGGCAGAGAGCGGTCTGCCTTTTCTACAGTTTCATAAGCAATTGCCACACAATTAGATTCAACAACTGCCTCAGTTAATTCCTGACTTGCAGCAAAATGAAAGTAGGTGAAAATAATTTGTCCCTCTCTCATTCTCGGGTATTCAACCTCTATGGGTTCTTTTACCTTCATTATCATATCGGCTTTTTTCCAGATTGCATTAACATCATCTACAATTTTGGCTCCTGCCTCTTTGTATGCATCATCCGAAAAACCGCTTCCAAGTCCGGCACTTTTTTCAATCAGTACTTCATGTCCGCTTTTCACAAATTGCATTACACCACCAGGCAGCATTGCAACACGGTTCTCATGTGTTTTTATCTCTTTTGGAACTCCAATAATCATAATTTATCAATTAGCTTTTTGCCTCTGTTAGTTGGGGCGGAAATTTAGAAAAAATGCAGGCAATTAACAGTAAAAAAAGTTTATAACGTTAGTAACACTTTGACTGAAAGAATTTAAAGATGTACCATTAGTGCTATGATTTCTAAAGAAGTGATTAACAAAGTAAGAAAGCTCGAAATTCACACCAAAGGCCTTGTTAATAATGTTTTTGGTGGTGAATATCAGTCCGTTTTTAAAGGGCGCGGAATGGAGTTTTCTGAAGTGCGCGCTTACACATACGGTGATGATGTTCGCCAGATAGACTGGAATGTGACCGCCCGCAATGGTGAGCCTTTTGTGAAGATCTTTGAGGAAGAGCGAGAACAAACACTGATGCTTTGTGTTGATATTTCACCGAGCGGTTTTTTTGGCAGCCGGTCTCAGACCAAAATGGAATTAGCCATTGAAGTATGTGCGGTTATCGCTTTCAGTGCTATAAAAAATGGCGATAAGGTGGGAATGGTGCTATTCAGTGACAAAATTGAAAAGGCGATACCGCCCAAAAAAGGAAGAACTCATGTTCTTCGGTTGATCAGAGAACTATTCGTCACAAAACCAACCGGCGGCAGAACTGATATCGCTGAAGCATTAGCATATATCAATCGCTTGCTCGACAGAAGGTCAATCATCGTACTGGCATCCGATTTTCAGGATGAAAACTTTGATAAGCAGCACAAAATTACCAATGAGAAACATGATCTTGTAAACATTCTGATCAATGACCGTTTTGAAGATGAGCTACCCGATGCAGGAGTAATTCCATTGTTAGATGCCGAAACCGGGAAGAAAGTTCTGGTAAATACTTCAAATAAAAAAGTGAGAAGCGAATACAAAAAAAGACGAGAGAAAAGATTACATGATCTGAGAGAATACTTCAGGAAAAAGAAAATGGGATACGCAGAATTATACACAAACGAATCTTACGTAAAGCCGTTAATGAACTATTTTCAACGCAGGCTACAACAACGATAATTTACTGCTTACGTTTAATTTGAAGCAATTTGTTCAACTAATTCAAGCTGATTCAGGATATCATCCATCCTATGAATTATAACCCTGAATTCCTCCATAAACTCTTCTTCAAGAGATTCTGAAGCAGGAAGATCTGCCGTTACTGAATTTACAGGCCTGTCATTGATGTATAACCTGTAACAAAGGTGTGGTCCGGTTGCAAGGCCGGTCTGGCCAACATAGCCAATTACCTGGCCCTGCTCTACTTTGGCTCCTCTGCGAATTCCGGGAGCAAATCCGCTCAAATGCAGATAGGCAGTTCTGTAGCTTGCATTATGACGTATTTGAACAATGTTTCCGTTTCCTCCCCTTCGCTGTGCTTCGGTAACTACACCGTCACCAACTGCAAGTACCGGCGTACCTTCAGGAGCGGCATAATCAGTTCCATAATGAGGCCTGTTTCGCTGAAGTATCGGATGAAAACGGTTTGCAGAAAATCCGGAGCTAACACGCTGATTATATCTGAATGGTGCTTTCAGTAGCTCTTTTTCAAGACTGTTACCATCTGCATCAAAATAACCGCGGCGCTGGTCATTCTCGAAATGATAAGCCCTGTAAACCTGTCCTCTGTGCTGAAATTCGGCAGCTTTAATATCGCCTATACCAATTAATTCATCGCCGGCATAAAGTTCTTCATAGTATACTTTGTAGTGGTCGCCCTGTCGCAAAGCAAAGAAATCAATTTCCCAGGCAAATATTTCGGCCAGTTCAGATCCAAGATATCTTGAGTAACCGTTGCTTAAAATAGATTGATACAATGAGTTGTGAATTACTCCTGTAGCTTCTTTCATTTTTTTGTTTATCGGTATACTGCCGTTTTCGACCAATAAGTCATCCTGCCAGCCAAGTGACACATACTGAGTGGCAGATTGCCTCCAAATAAATGATACAGGCTCGTCTTCATAATAGTAAATTCTGTAGTACTGCCCCGGCATCATGCGGTTCAGGTTCACCTTATCACGCGATTCCTGTTGTATATTGTAGATTTGCCTTGGGCTTAAACCATGCCTTCTGAGAATCAGATATAAGCTCTCATTTCTTTGTACTCTGGCTTCCTCATATGTAAATAGATCTTTTTGGAATCCATAAAAATCTACAGGAGGAACCGGCTTTATCTCTTCAAGATTCTCAATTGTAATCACTTTATCTGAAGGAGTATCAGATGGCTCCATATTGATACCGAAGAAAATTACGGTAACAATCAAAATAAAAGCCATTATGGTCAGAGCTTTCTGCATGTATGGAATAGTTTTTTGCTGAGCTTGTTAGTTTTATTCTTTTATTGCTCTACCCCGTTATCGTAGTAAAAATATCACTTTTCAACAGATAATCATAATCCCATAATCTCAGGAAAATGAACACTTTTACGTAGAACTAAAAAGATTTAAAGATGATATTAATTTAAGAACTTACGATTATCAGAGAATGAAATGTGTGAATTGTTACAATAAGTAACATCGAATTTCATTTTTTACAGGGGATTGAGTTTTAGAAATTTTGTTTGATCGTCTCCAATTCAATTAAAACAACTTCAAAATCATTCATTATCTTTATCTGTTTCCGATTATACCCTGTTTGCTCAAATAAATGAATAAAATTACACGGAATTTAAACTTAAAGACTCTATTAATCTTTGCTCTTGCAGCTTTCTTCCCTCTAGAAAGCATAGCACAGCAGGTTCATACTTATGTGGACAGAGATTCGATCCGGGTTGGTGAAACATTTGTATATAGCATCGTTTTAGAAGGCAACTATTCACTTTTAAGCTATCCTGACCAAAATACATTCGAGGGTGATCTTGAGGTTCTTTCAAGGCGGCGATACCAGGTGACATCCCGAAAAGACAGCCTGGTTTATAATCTGCAATATTTTGATGTAGAGGATTTGGTTATCCCTTCTCAGGGAATTGATTTAAACGTTGCCGGAAATGATACGACAGTTTACACTTCAAGGGTTCCTCTATTCTTCAAAACTACACTGGCCGAAGAGGATGAGGAATTCAGGCCTCTGAAGCCAATCTTCGACTTTGCAAGAGCCTGGTGGTTGTATGTGCTCTTATTTCTCTTAACCGTATTATTAGCCTGGCTTGCCTACTATTATTATAAACGGTATCAGGAAAAAGCTATAGCCGGGCCGCCTCCTGATTTTGTGCCTGAATCGTTTAATAATCCATTACTCGCTTTAAAAAATACAATCAGTCAACTCGAAGAAGAAATCCCTCAGGATACGCCCGAACAAAATGAACGTTTTTACATACAGATTGGCGATGCAATACGTTTATATCTGAAACAAGTATATAAGTTTAATGCACTTGAAATGACTTCGGGTGAAATTATCAATCATCTGCAGAGTGAAAATGTATCCTATGATTTGCTCAAATCTGTCAGGAAAGTTTTAAATGAGGCAGATTTAGTGAAGTTTGCGAACTTTAACCCTGACTTTGAACAAAAAAGAAGTGCGCATAAAACTGCTGTAAACTTCTATGAAACAGCAGAAGTAATTGACAAGGAACGAATAGACTATCTTCGTTATCAGCATGAGGAAAATCAAAAAGAAGCGCTCGAAGAGCATAAAAAGTCTGTTCAAGAATATTATAACGAATTATGAGCTGGGCGAGTCCTGAATATTTTTGGCTGTTACTTATTGTTCCCATAATTCTGGGTTACCAGGGATGGAAGTTTTTCAGTAATAAGAATGCATCATTTGTATTCTCGAATACTTCAATGCTATCTGACCTGCCGGGAAACTTCAGGGCATATTTAGCGTATGCTTCTCCCCTGTTTTATGTGATTTCATTCTGCTTAATTGTAGTTGCACTTGCACGGCCGCAGGAACGCAACGCCACTGTAGAGCAAAGAGCTGAAGGAATTGATATTGTTTTGAGTATCGACATCTCATCATCCATGCTTGC
>SLAU01000077.1 GCA_007126675.1 Balneolaceae bacterium | reverse complement strand
GTGATCTCTTTTGATCAGTTCAAGCCACTCTTTATGCCAGGTATTGAACTCATCATCCGTTTTAAATTGGCCGGGTTTCTGGTCACGATTTGCGATGACCAAAAAGGTGTTGGTGTAATCGGATTTGGTTTTTTCCATCCAGGAAATGAGCCGGTCGATCTGTTCCGTTTCTGATGGTCCGACATGCTGAAAACCGAGCTTCTTGCCCATCATCCGGTACCACTCCTCTCTGAACCGGGGCTCAAAGGCCGAAATCACCTCCTGGGCTGCTTCCCGGGCTTTCTCTTCATCCTCGTCAATAAAAGGTAGAAGTGTGCCCGCGAAGACAGCGAGGTTCCACTGCGCTATACCCGGCTGATTGCTGAATGAGTACCGCTTGTTCATATCAACTGAGCTGAATGCAGTGGCAGGATTGAACCCGTTCATAAATGCGCAGGGACCAAAGTCAATCGACTCACCGCTGATGCTCATGTTATCCGTATTCATCACGCCGTGAATAAAGCCGACCCGCATCCACTCGGTTACCAGATTCAGATGTTTTTGCGACACACGTTTCAGTAGTTCCAGAGCTTGATTGTCGTTATTAGCAAGATCGGGATAGTGTCTCGATGTAGTGTAATTGAGAAGTTCACGGCGCTTTTCGGATGATAAAAACCGGGCCGCATATTCAAACGTGCCGAAACGAATGTGGCTGGATGCCACGCGCGTGAGTACGGCACCGGGATGCACAGTTTCTCTGTAAACCGGCATTCCGGTCTCTGCCACGGCGAGGCTGCCCGATGCCGGAATTCGAAGGTGGAAGAGCGCCTCACTGATCAGATACTCCCGCAGCATGGAGTATAGTGTGGCACGCCCGTCACCCGATCTGGAGTAGGGTGTTCTGCCGCTTCCCTTAAACTGAATATCGAACCGCTTGCCATCGGGGGGGAGGTGTTCACCCAGAACGATAGCCCGGCCGTCGCCCAGCATCGTAAAGTGACCGAACTGATGTCCTGCATAGGCTTGAGAAATGGGTTGGGTCCCCTCCGGAAGCCGGTTGCCTGTAAAAATGGAAGCGAGCTCAGCAGGCTCTGCATCCGAAAAATCGAGCCCCAGCTCTTCGGCCAGACGGGCGTTCAGCAGGGTCAGCTTAGGCTTCTCAGCCGGCATCGGTTCCACCCGGGAGTAGAAATCGGTCGACAGCTTTTGATATGTGTTATCGAAATTCCAGCCAATACTCATCTGTACTTTAGATTTTTTATTAAAAATAACGCGTTTACCGGTTGAGGTTGTTTTGAGGAGTGTCCCCCTTTTGAAGGGGGCAATGGGGGATGATATGTACTTGATTTAGGACAAAATATAAAAATATGGATGTAATCATTGCTCATGTGGTCATCCCCCTGCTCACTGCGTTCGCTTTCCCCCTTCGAGAGGGTGTGAGAAAATCATATTCAAATGCATTGCCACTATATATTTTACCACGAAGTCTCGAGGACACAAAGGTACACGAAGTATAACAATTTCATGCTAATAGCCTTCGTGAATCTTCGAGACTTTGTGTCTTCGTGGCCCAGAGAAAAAGGTTTATAGTATTCTTAAATAATAATTATCTCACAGCCTCTCGAAGGGGGACTATTTCTGAATTTTAATCCAACTGGTAAACGCTTTAAAAATAGTAGTTATCAGGATAACCTTGATAGTATACCGCCTTTCCTGAAAAACCGGATCGTAATTGCGAAAAAGGCCGGATACCAGATCAGGTCGTTGAGGATGATCATGATCCCGAAAGACAGCGTGATATCTCCGCTGAAGTAGGTATACACAAAACCGAGCGGGCCAAAGATTTTTCCAAGCAGGCCAACCAGTACGATGGGCAGATGCTTCTGCTCGTTCAGCGCGGCAATTCCGTAGCCAATACCGAAAACGCCCACAATCATCCCGATCGTTTGCCAGAGAAAGAGCGGTGCGCCCGTATCCATTCCGAAAAGCTGAAATGCCTGCTGGGGAAAGAGCCCGGCCCAGATTCCGAACCCGATGTTGTAGAAAGCGGCTGCAAGCAGCCATCGCGAGTGCCAGCTGTAAGGCTGATTCCATCGCTCCTTCAGAAGCTGATCAAAGTGGTCGAGCCCGGCCCAGATGCCTTCTGCATCTGTTTCCCGCGAGACCCACGCCATCCAGATCGGGACGAGCTGGAAGAAGATTCTGGCAATCATGAAGCGGTCATCGCTGATTCCGAAAATCTCGTGATCAATCAGCAGCATCTCTACGTGAGCGGGAAGAAGCGCAATGAAGTAGATGACCAGCGTCCAGGCTGTGAGCCGGCGGAACTTAGGCATCATCAGGCCGATAGCGGCCAGGATTTCGGCAACGCCTGTAAAGTAGACCCAAAAAGCACCGTTTTCGAATGGTGGAGGTACTGCGGGTATAAACTCCTCCGGGTAAATAAAGTGGGCAACTCCGGCTAACAAAAGTCCCGCAGCCAGAAAAATGCGTATGATGTTGGGGTTAAGGAGTTTTTTGAGCATGATTACAAGTTGGGCAGTTCGGGTATTTGTAAGAACCTGAGTTCGAAATACGATATTATTGAGTAGTGTCACTCCGTCGGTTAACGGAGGGCAATGGGGGGGGGTGATCAGTATTGTATTTAATCCAAATCACTGAGTATCCGGGCCAATTCAACGCTCAGAGGGTCATCCTCCTAGGCTCTTGCGAGCCTCTTTCCCCTTCAAACCACACTTGGTGCCGACCCTTCGGTAGGGGGACTAGTTATTCCTTCGCTATTTTATCGAACTTACGTTTATAAAAGAATATTCTGTTTAAGTCAACAAAACCATTTTGGTTTTTGTAACGTTTTTTGTGAGTTGTGAAAAAATCTTCGAACTTAAAAAGATGAAATGTCAAACCGGTAAAAACAGCTACAGCACAAAAAGCCTTGCGGAGACAGCGCTGATTGATATTCATATCCATCGAAACTTTCCTCCTGAACAGGGGCCTCAGGATGTATATCAGTGCGAATTTTGCGGTGAGTGGCACTTTACAAGTAAATCAACAAGCAGAAATGAGCGCCTGCAGGAGATGATCGATTCCGGTGAAATGAGGCGTTTGCAGCAGGCGAGGCGGTGGGAGTGAATGGTTTTAAATAGGATGATCAATCAGGTCGTATTCTCAATTGCCGTTATTTTACTCATGTTCCTGCAACCTCAGGCGCTGTTTGCGTATCCAAGTTCTGACCCTCCTTCAGATCTATTTGAGCATCGATTCGACCTGAGGCCAGTCTATTCTTACGTAAACACCACAAATCGTGATGGTTCGAGTGATATCAGCCACACATTAAATCTGAGAGCGCGATACGGGTTGAGTTATCATATCAGTGAGAAACTCACTTTCCGAACCCGAGCTGCAGTTCGATTGTCTGATAGTCAGGGCGATTTGAGGTTCAGGCTGGATGATCACACCGGCGGCAGCGGCAGCTATCCCGCGGGGACGGCCACTTTAGTTATACCGAGCAAATCAACAGTCATGAGTATTTTTAATAGTGTTAACAATTTGAAAAATTCACATTACATATTATTGTAAATTGACTTACCAGTACTAACAATATTGCGCATAAAATTGAAAAACACTCTTTTTTTTACACTTTTACTCCTTGTTTTATCATGTTCGGGGGACACTGATAACGGGGAAACGTCATCTTCTGAAATAACCGTAACAACTGCCGAGGTTCAAACTCGCAATCTATCTGATACCTTCACGGTTTCATCGGACGTCATTGCCTATCGCCGTTCATACGTTGCCGCAAGGGTTTCCGGACTGATTGAAGAGGTTCATTATGAAGAGGCGCAGCAAGTCAGCAGAGGGGATGTCCTTGCAGAAATCGATGTTCGTCAGCAGCGGGTTGACCTCCGCAGAGCCAATGCTGCACTGGAGGAAGCTCGTGATGTCTTTGAGCGTAACCAGGCTCTGTATGAATCAGATGCAATTTCCAGGGCTGAATATCTCTCTTCTCAGCGTGCTTTAGAACAAGCGGAAAGTGATGTGGAGCAACTTGAGCTGCAAATTGAATTTGGCACCGTTCGGGCTCCAATTAATGGTATAGTAACGGACAGACTGGTTGAACCCGGAAATAATGTATCTGTTAATGAACGGATGTTTACCATTAGAG
>SLAU01000083.1 GCA_007126675.1 Balneolaceae bacterium | reverse complement strand
GTAGAGGCCGGTTATGGCACCTTTAACCGAACACTGCCACTTCCAAATATTGTGGATGCGGATAACATTACCGCAGAGTTCGAAAACGGTGAGCTGATTATTACTGTGCCAAAGCTCAAAGAAAAAGCAGGTAAGAAAATTAAAGTGAAGTAATCATTCTATTCTGCTTCAAACATTTATGACTTCTATTCAAATAGCCGCGCTTTTTTGCGTGGCTTTTGTTTTTTTAAAAACAAAACTCTTCTCAATGGTCTCTGTTTTATTGTAATTATTTTCGAAAATATTTGATAAATCTGACCAAAAAGTATTTATTCAACAATACTCATCTGTTTAAAATATGTGAACCAATTCATTTTTTACATTGGAACAATTTCCGGGTAATCTGATTACTATCTACTTAACCTTAACAATAACAACGATTTTATATGAATAAAATATTGAAGTACGGACTCATCGGGTTTATAGTGGTTTTCGGAGGAGGGCTTCTGCTGTTATCATTCATGGCTGATTCGATTGTAAAGTCTGGCATTGAACAGACCGGCAGCGATATGACCGGAGTGAGCGTTACGGTTGACCGGGTTTCGATCTCACCGTTTTCAGGAGAAGGTACTATTAGCGGATTTCGTGTGGCAAATCCGGAGGATTATGAGAAAGAGTATGCAATTGAGATCGATGAGTTATATATCAGTTTAGAACTGTTTTCACTTTTTTCTGATGAAATACAGATTCGTGAAATTCGTGTAACCGGGCCCTCTCTTTTTGTTGAGCAAAAGCTGCCTGAGAATAATCTGGCAACTATTCTCAGTAACATCCGGGAGTTTGGAGAAGATAAGCCTGCAGAAGTTGACATGTTTGTTGGATATTTTCTGATGCGTGATGGCTCGGTAGATCTTTATACAGAAATAGGCGGTGAACGCTCTGCCCGGGTGGAGATGTCAGAAATTGAACTAAGTGATATTGGAACAGCTGACACCGGAAAAGCTGTAGAGCAGGTTATTGAAATTATTGCGGAAGAAGTAGTCCAGCAAGCCCTGCAGGCCGCCGCCCAAAGCGGAGCTGAACAGCTCAGGGATGCAGTGCGTGATATTTTCAATTAGATTTCACTGCGTTCCTCTGCGCCACTGCGGTAAATAACCGCGGAGGCACGATGGGCGCAGAGGGGATTTATTCTTTGCGATTCTTAGCGATCTTGGCGGTTCATATCCGCTGGATTATATAAAAGCGTTTCACTCGGATAAAAAAGCCGCTCATTTTTCAAAAATATTTGCTCAATCCTTACTTAGAGAAGAATAACCGCAAAGGGGGCAACAAATCCTTCGCGGAACTTAGCGGCCTTGGCGGTTCATTTGCGCCGGTTTTATAGAAGCATTTTGCCGGGATAATCCAGCAACCCATTCTGAAAACTAATCGTCCAATCTTCACTCAGAGAAGTTTAATCGCTGAGGATTAGAGATTATTGACAATCCTTCGGATACCATTCTTAACTCTTTTCACATTAAAGTTAATCAGATATCCCAAACGGTTATCTGTGAGTTTTAAGTAAGTCAGTATTTGTGCCAGATGTACATCATTTAATGCATCTACTGCTTTGATTTCTATAACTACTTTTCGTTCTACCCAGATGTCTATTCTGTATCCACAGTTTAGTTTTACATCTTTATAAACTACAGGTAATGCTGCTTCGGTATCTGTAAGCAATCCTCTTTTCTGAATTTCATAAGCCAGACAGGCCTGGTAGGTTGATTCAAGCAATCCCGGGCCAAGGTTATTGTGAACTTAAAATGCACTATCTACAATCAAGCGTCCAATTTCGTTTTCTATCATGTTATTACATGCTTTAATCATGGAAATTATACTTTGTATAAGTATGAAACCAGAACAACAAATCCCTTACACTTTTTTTAAAAAAAACTTGGCGTTTCTTAGCGACCTTAGCGGTTCATTTTTGCCGGATCTGATAGAAGCGTTTTACCATGATAAATGAGCGGCCCATTTTCAATCTAATTGCTCAAACCTTACTCAGAGAGGAATAACCGCAAAGGGCGCGAAGTGACGCAAAGTGGCAACAAACCCTTCGCGCATCTTGGCGGCCTTGGCGGTTCATTTGCGCCGGATTTAATAAAAGCATTTTACCCGGATAGACTAGCAGCACATTTTCAAAAGTAATTGCTTCAACACTTACTTAGAGAGGAATAACCGCAAAGGGCGCGAAGTGACGCAAAGTGGCAACAAACCCTTCGCGCAACTTGGCGGCCTTGGCGGTTAAACCACTCCAAAATTTATTTGTGCTATTAATCCGGATAAATAAGCAGACCATTATCAAAATTAATCGCTCAATCTTCACTCAGAAAAGAATAACCGCGGAGGCGCTGAGGACGCTGAGGGATGTGTTTTCGCAGTTTTTCGGATCTACCTTCAATAAAGTATAAATGCAGTTCAATTTTTACTGCTTATCTTGCTTTTCGATTGGCAGTTCGACGATAAACCTAGCTCCACCCTCTTCCGGGTTTTCGGCCCTGATGTTGCCGTTGTGTTGCTCTACAATTTCCTTCGAAATAGATAGTCCCAGTCCCAATCCAAATTTGACGCCTGTTTTTTTTGTCGTGAAATTAGGTTCGAAAATTTTATTAATAATCTCCTCATCAATTCCAGGTCCGGAATCACGAATTGAAACCCAAACATTTTCTTCATCACTCCCACAGCGTACATCCAGTGAGCCCTGCTTTCCCATTACATCTGAAGCATTCAAAATAATGTTGGTCCACACCTGGTTTAGGCCGGCTGCGTCTGCATAAATCATCGGTACCTCGGGCAGATCAATATAAAGCTCATAAAACTTGATCCGGTTACTGGTAAGCTGCAAAGTGTCGTGAATACCCTCGCGAATATCAATCCATTCATAACGGTCTTCGGTATCGGCACGGCTGTAACTCTTCAAAGACTGCACCAGCCCCGAAATTCTTTCACCGGCCGATTTAATGTTTTGAAACATTTTCCCAAACTCGAACTGATTAAGTAAATAAGGCAGCCGGTCATCATTCTCTTTGGTAAGAACTTTCAGTTTTTCAATAAGCTCTGACTGCATTTGGGCCATCAGGCGTATCTGCGATTTTTTTGCTTCCGGAAACTCTTTTTCAAGTTTTTTTGAACGCTCCCGTATTGTACTTGTATCCGGAAAGCCTGCTTTTTTACCAAGATCAAAAAAATACTGACCTTCACTTCGCCAATCTGATTCCTCCTTTTCGTATGCCCGCACCATAAACCTTTGCAGGTGATTCTGAAGTGTATCTGTAGATCGAATAATTGCTGAAGTGGGGTTATTTACTTCATGTGCAAATCCGGCAACAAGTTGACCAAGAGTAGCAAGTTTTTCCTGGTGTACCAGGCGGTTCTGAGCCTCCTGTAAATCTTTGTACGCCTTTCGCAACTCATTTCTCTCTTCTTCAAGTTTTGAAACCGTAGAATCCAGCTTCATCTGCAAAATAATATTCTGCCGGAATCGCTCCAGCAAATTTGCCAGTATAAGCTCATCTAGGTACCTGGCAATGTTCGGATGTTCCGATGTAAGCCTCTCAACATCCTCAAGGGGAATTCTCAAAAACTTACACTCTTCAACTGTTCTGGCTGATGTTAATGATTCAAGCCCTGTAGTAAACGCAATAATTCCAATAAAAGACCCGGATGATAGTTCAATCACCGGGTAGTCTACTTCGTTATAGGGCTTCTTCTTGTATAACTTTACAGTGCCATCAAGCAAAATGTAAACGTTATTTAGTGTATCTCCCTCCTCAAAAATTTTCGTGTCTTTTGCAACAGTGAACAGATACCGATCCTGCTCACCGGTTTCATCGATCAGGCGCTGCAACATTTCCGTAACCGATGTGCGGTCTTCAAGCCATTGTGCACCTAACTTAAATTTCATTGATCGGTAATCTGTCTTCCGGTTCTAAGGTGCTCAGCAATTTTCTCTGCATCCAGAACCTGCATATATGGCAGCGGATCTTTTACGTGCTCAATTACGTAATCGGTGAGCAGTTTTCTGGTAATATCCACCAGATCACTTTTCTCCCACGGTTTTGCAATATAATGTTTAAGATCGGCTTCATTCACAGCTTTCACCGTTTCTTCAAGACCTGCCTGACCTGTAATCAGCACTTTTTTTGTTGGTTTGGTCTTCTCATCATTTTGCATTTCAATCAGCAGATCCACACCATTTTTACCGGGCAGTACATGATCACATAAAATTAGGCCGATCATTTCCTCTTCTTCAAGAATCTGATCGATGATTTCTTCAGCTTCTTCTGCTGTGTCAGTCATTTCAACATTAAAATGGTCTTCAAATTCTGTGATATCACGGACGATGGAATCCAATACTTCGGGTTCATCTTCTACAACCAGGATATAAATTTTTGATTCCATAATGATTGGATTAAAGGATGTATGGCCAGTAAAAATGTACCATTAAAAGTATCAAAACGATTGCAACCGCGCCAATTATGGCACCGGATACAATCATATCTTTTGTTTTAACAACACCGGTGCTTACTGCAATAGCGTTTGGCGGTGTTGAAATCGGCAGAACCATAGCAAAACTAGTACTGAGTGCTATAACAAGCCCGATCAGCATCATTGATGCAGGTCCGTCGATCACTCCCGACGTTGCCAGCGAAATACCCAGCGGGATCATAAGTGATGCGGTTACTGTGTTTGACAAAAAGTTAGACATTAGCAGGGCAAATCCGCCAAACACACCAAGCAGTATCATATATGCCATATGCTCCCATCCAATGCTTCCAACCAGCCAGTCAGCCAGTCCGGTAGTTTTCATTGATATACCCAGAGAAATACCACCTGCTATCAGCCATAAAACTTCCCAGGGAAGCTTTCGTATATCTTCTTTTTCGAATGTATTGGTAAGAGTCAGTACTGCTACCGGCAAAAGTGCTACAATACTGCTTCGAATTCCATGAAGACTTTCCGTAACCCAGAGTAAAACGGTTAGTGCGAAAACCACATAAAGTATATACGCTTTTGTTGATCTGGTCCACTCCCCTTTCAGATCGAGCTGCAGCACCTTAGTGGCAGGCGGATGCAGCTTCAGAAGCAGAAACCATGCAAAAATCAGCATTACAATCGCAAGCGGCATTGCATATAGCATCCAGCTTCCAAACTCTATATTCAATCCCTGTTGATTCAGTGCGGCGATTACCACAGCATTGGGCGGTGTACCGATCGGCGTAGCAACCCCTCCTATATTTGCCGCAAACGGTATCGAAAGAGCAATACTGATTCGGGCAGGATCACTGTAATCGGTTCGTGCAAGTATCGGGATAATCACCGTTATCATCATGGCTGTGGTTGCCGTATTACTCATAAAAGCAGAAAGCACAGCCGTTACAGCCATTAAGCCGAGTATAATATATTTCGGGTCACTGCCAAATGGTTTAAGCAGAATCCGGGTCATATTCTTATCCAGATTATACTTAACAGATGCATCTGCAAGAACAAATCCACCCAGAAAAAGAATAATAATCGGATCGGCCAGCGTGGCTATAAACCTTTCATAAGAAATCGCTTCATAAACAGTATCTGAATATGGAACAAACCCTTCGGCACTTAGAAGTACAACCTGCAGAAGAATGATAAGAATGGATGTTGAATAGATGGGTATAGTTTCGAACATCCAGAAAACTGCAGCTAAAATAAAAATACTCATTGCCAAATGGCCGGCAAGTGATAAACCCGGAAGCTGAACAAATAGGGGTATCATAAAGCCGATAATCCCAAGTATCAGCCCGATACTTTTCGTCTTATTCATTTATTACCTAGAGATTAGATTTTGATTAAGGATACGAAAATATCATTAATTATAGATGAACAGGGAAGGAAATGTGGAATGATGAATGAAAAGTTAAGGATTTCGTCATGCCACGCCCCTGCGTGGCATATCCTGCCTATATCAACGGCAGGGGATCCCGGATCTTCGCTAACGCTGCGTCCGGGATGACGCCCCTTTTTTCTACTTTATTGTTAATTCAACAATTTTATATCGAATTCAGATTATTATAAAATATCTCACAAATCAAATTCATCATCTTCAAAGTCTCCCATGCCGCCAAGCATACTCCCAAGCATATCAATGTATGACCGTACCTCATCCAGATCCTCTTTTCCAAGTTTAGAATTATGATGCAGCGATTCAAGAACCAAGTCCATTAATGGATAGATCTCTCTTTTTTCACTGCTGCCATATTTTTCCGCAATCGCTTTTAGGCCGTCAACTTTCTCGAGCGTTTTTTGGTATTCTTTTTCGTTCAGTGTGTCAGCAATTTCAAGGTCATTTCCGGATGCAAACCAGCCTAATATTTTCTCATAGGGACCCTCAGACTGATCTTTTCCTTTCACCTGTGGATCAGGAAATATGCGTTTAAACACTTTATTAATTGCCCTTCCGATTATATGCCTTGCTACATTAACAGCTCCCTCCTGTTCTCCTTCGTAAACGAGTTCCATCTTTCCTGTGAGAGCCGGCACCATGTAGTAGAGATCCGTAATTCTGACTGTTGTTTCACTCTCGCCATTTTGAAGCGCACGGCGTTCTGCTGCAGATACAACCTGCTCCATAGCAGTAATCGTCATTCGTGTGGATACACCACTTTTTTGATCGATATACTCACTTTCACGTGCTTCAAATGCAACTTCTTCAATGATTTCCTTATAAGCGGCAGGCATCTGAACGTTTGTTTCACCGTTTCTCTGCAGCCACGCTTCCTGCTCTGTGATCTTCAGGGCTGTATCCGTTGTTTTAGGATAATGGGTGATTATCTGAGAGTCGATTCTGTCTTTCAGCGGAGTGATTATGTTCCCGCGATTGGTATAATCTTCCGGGTTCGCCGAAAAAGCAATTGCCACATCGAGCGGAAAACGCACGTTAAATCCACGAATCTGAATATCGCGTTCCTGCATAATGTTAAGCAGTGCCACCTGGATTCTTGGCTGAAGGTCAGGAAGTTCGTTAATCACAAATAATCCCCGGTTTGTTCTTGGAATCAATCCGTAATTAATCACTTCTTCATCACTCAGGCTTAAACGCTTTGATGCGGCTTTAATCGGGTCAAGATCTCCGATCAGATCGGCTACCGTTGTATCAGGCGTGGCAAGTTTTTCACCGTATCTATCCTCTCTTTTAACCCAGCTGATTGGAGTATCATCCCCTTTTTCATCAATAAGCTCTCTGGCATATTTTGAGACGGGATTCAGCGGATCGTCATTAATTTCAGACCCTGCAACAACCGGCATCTCTTCATCAAGAAAGCGAATCAGCATGCGAAGTATGCGCGTTTTTGCCTGCCCGCGCAAACCTAGCAGTATCATATCATGCCTCGCTAGAATTGCGTTCTGTATTTGCGGGATAACGGATTTATCGTATCCCAAAATACCGGGAAACAGCGGCTCTTTGTTTTTGATCATTCGCACCATGTTGGCACGCATTTCCTCTTTTACCGATACTGATTTCCAGCCGCTTTTTTTTAAATCTGAAAGTGTTTGAATGTTTTTGCTCATGCCTGTTTTTGTTGTTTGTTTGGATAACCTTAACAACGCCGGCATCATTTCATTCGATGATCACATTTTTGCAGCGTCGGTTAAAGCCCGGCTTTTAATCTCTGTTTCTCTCCATTCATCATCCGGATCAGAGTCACTTGTTATTGCCCCGCCAACAGGAAATACAAGCTTATTGTTTTTAACAATTGCAGACCGGATCACCACATTAAAATCAAAATCATCATCAGGAGTTATATATCCAATTGCTCCTGAATAAACGCCCCGTTTATAAATTTCATATTTCTCAATCTCTTTGAGCACTCTGTATTTGGGAGCGCCTGTCATTGAACCCATCGGAAAACAGGCTCTTAGTGCATCAACAGATTTATATTTTTCTGATAACCGGCCTTCAACTCTCGATATCAATTGATGAACCGTATCAAAACTTTGTATCTCATAAAGCTTGGATACCTTTACCGATCCCGTTTCACAAACCTGTGCAAAATCGTGCCGCACCAGGTCAACAATCATCAGGTTTTCAGCGCGGTTCTTTTCATTCATGAGCTGGCTTTTCAGCTGTTCATCCTCTTCGGGTAAACCCGACCTGCCGCTGGTTCCCTTGATCGGCTCCGACATGATCGTATTGCCCGATTTTTTTAAAAAGCGTTCAGGAGAAACCGAGCAAACTGCAGTGTCATCAAACTCAATATATGCGGCAAAAGGTACAGGATTTACATCGCTCATTTTTCGGAATAGTGAAAAGTTATCTCCGCTGAACTGAGCTGTTATTGGGTAGGTATAATTGATTTCATAAAAATCTCCTTCTTTGATTTGATGCTGAATCCGTTCCACATTTTTTTTGAATTCCTGCTGAGTAATCAGCGGCTTCAAACCTTTTATCTCAAATTCATTTGCGTATGACGGAACCGGCGGCTCAAAAGGTTCACCTTTCAAAAATACAGCCTCATCATCTCTTATTCTGATCAGTACAGAAGGAGAAAACATAAACAGATCGGGAGTATCGATCAGCACTCTGTTTTCTGATGTAAGCCGGTCAAACACACTGTTTTTCAAATCGTACCCGAGATACCCGAACAGCCAGCCGTTATCATCCCTGATTAAATCGCCCAATAAATTCCACGTATTATCTCCGGTTTTATCACTAAAAAGAGAAATCTTTTTTTCGGGCAGTGCCGCAATATAGGTATCCTTCGACTCGGGATGATCATCCAGCTGAGATTCAAGAATAACAATTCCGGGCATATTTTCAGTTTCTGAGCGCTTTTTTAAAGCCCGGTAGAACCGTTCTGTGAGATTTTTATCTGATGACATTTTTGAGCTTAAC
Source organism: Balneolaceae bacterium (assembly GCA_007126675.1). Taxonomy (GTDB): domain Bacteria; phylum Bacteroidota; class Rhodothermia; order Balneolales; family Balneolaceae; genus SLAU01. The sequence goes on along the minus strand of SLAU01000083.1, from coordinate 5,668 downwards.
CTGTTTTATATGGCACAAACATACGGAATGTGCCTGATTCAATTTGAAATATAATTCAGTGGCTGGAGTTTAATCTTAAGAAAACTTCGATCTTAGAACCTCAGTTCTTAAATTGCAGAAAAATTTTTATATGGGATTGTATAAAACTTTGGTTCGGCCGGTAATTTTCAGAACAACATCTGACTATGCTCATGAAACCACACTCAAAGTTTCGGCTTACCTGAGTCAAAAAAAATGGGTTGTTAATTTTTCAGACAAGATATTCAGGTCATCTGATCCTGCATTAAAACAAAAGATCTGGGGCCTGAGTTTTCGAAATCCGGTTGGCCTTGCTGCCGGTTTTGATAAAAACGGCACCTCTGTAAAATTGATGGAAGCTATTGGGTTCGGGTTTGTGGAAATCGGAAGTGTAACGGCTAAAGCGAGTCCGGGCAATCCCAAGCCAAGAAGTTTCAGGCTGCCGCAGGATCTTTCGATAATTAATCGAATGGGACTGAATAATGACGGAGCTAAAACTGTCATTAAACGTTTAAAAAAGCAGAAGTTCAAAATTCCGGTGGGAATCAATATTGCCAAAACCCACGATCCCTCCATTGGCGGTAAAGGTGCGCTTCGGGACTATAAATACAGTTTTGATCTTGCAAAAAATCTGGCCGATTATATCACAATCAATATTTCGTGCCCCAATACCGAAGAAGGGAAAACATTTGAAGATGCCGGTGAGTTAGACAAACTTCTTGAATATCTGAAAATTGGCAGTGATTCTTCTGATCCTCCTGTACTGATTAAGCTTTCGGCAGATGTATCTGTTAATCAGTTACACGAACTTCTGGATGTGTGCGAATCGTACGCAGTAAGCGGTTATGTGGCTGTTAATACTTCAGCAGAAAGAGTGGGGTTGAACACATCCGGCAAGAAAATTGAATCCATTGGTAAGGGCGGCCTGAGCGGAAGAGCCATTCGGGAAAAAAGCACCGATATGATCCGCGAAGTATTTGAATACACAAAAGGTGATAAACGAATTATTGGGGCAGGCGGTATTTTTACAGAGGAAGATGCGATAGAAAAGTTCAAAGCCGGTGCCGATCTGCTTCAGATCTATACGGGACTGGTTTATGAAGGCCCCGGTCTTGTAAAAAAGATCAATGCCGGTATTTCCAATTATCTTGAGGAAGAGGGATTGGATCATATATATCAAATCAGAAAAGGAAGGAAGACTGAGAAGTAATTTTCAGAATAATTTTTTTCCTTTCAGGAGATCATTTATAATTCTACTCCGTATGAGATTAGAGCTACATAGAATTACCTATCAGTTTTTATTCAAAATCCTTAGTTTGAATCCAGTAGATCGTTACTTTTGTCTTGAAACAAAAGTAACCAAAAATTCAAGGCTGCTGATTTGCTCCGGCCTGCCTTCCGAAGCTTTAGCGCAGGCAGGCTCCATCGCGGGGTTCTCCTTCGACAGATAAATCAATGGTCCATCTCTCACTTCCCAAGCGAACCATTCCTCACCGGTATGATTTATCAAAACGTCTCCGTCGCACCGCTCTGCTTATCGCCTCCACGAATCAGAGGCCGATTAACTCCTATTTTAAATTTAGAGTTTTGATAAAGAAAAATACTTCCGGCCTCGTGAAAAAATGGCGACAAAAGCGAAGCAGAGTGCAGCGTTAAGAAAGAAAACGTTCCGCTGATGAGTTTAATAGCAGCCGGAAGCGTTATGGAGCTTCGTTTTCTTTTAGCGGAGCGTCGCAGAGCTTCGCCATTTTTTCGCAAGCCGGCGACTTTTCGTACTTTTGGTCGCTCAAAAGTACAAGAAAGATAAACAGCTAAGAACTAACTACGAGCAAGTACCATCCCTCCGGGATTAATTTTTTATCGCTTCGCTATCTATCCCGGCAATAAATTGCCGCGCTATTACCGCGCATCCTTAAGGGATGCTATTGATATGGTACTTTTGAACGCTCAAAAGTACAAGAGAGATATGCAGTTTAGAATTAGCTAAGAGCTATAACTTATGATTCAACGCCGAAGAATCTTATTAAATAATTGAGCTTTTTTAAACTTTTCAGGTTTATTGATTACACCTCAAGAAATTATTTAAAACTCAAACCAGAACGCGATTATACAACTTAGCTCTCTCTCTATAGAATCTGGTTCGAATTGAAGGTGGTCGCGGATGGCCGTCTCAAAAGCTTCGGGCAGGCCTGATCTGTCGAGTCTGCTTGCCTGTTCATACTCCAGAACCGATCCGTCTTCGCTGATTCTGATTTCATACAACACCTCTCCCATCATATCGGCATTTTCGGTCCAGGAAGGATAAACAATGGTGTTCATAAAGCTGTCTAATCCGCCCACAATTCGCGGCTCCGGGCTTACGTCTGTGCATCGGGGGATTTCACCATCTTCATGTTCGGGTATTATCTCTTCAGCAATTTCTTCTTCCGGCTCAGGTTCTTCTTCTTTAACCGGGGGTTCAAGAGTCTGGCTCAATACCCTCACTTTTGGAATTACTGAACTTGATGTGTAAAGTGTTTCTATCTCATTAAGCACTACGCGGGTGCTATCCCAATAAGTGCCTTCGAAAGGAAAATATTCTCTTAAATCCGGCTCAGCGAATGATGAATCTGCATATGTCTGCCAGTACTCATGCTCCTGCTCACTCAGTGTTGTATCTGCAAGCATCACCTGGGCTGAATCCTGAAGAGCCCGGAATTCCGCTTTTTGGGTGTCCCAATACTCAAGGGTATTAAACCAGTTTTCCACGGTTCGGTCTGAATCAAAATGCTCACGGTTTGCAGCTTTCATATACTCTAAAGCAACTTCGTATAAAATCAATGGCTTTTGCTCTTCCTTTGCACCATTGTCTGCAAGGAACCGGAGTTTTTCAGCTTTTTCTGCAGGGTCTTCATCATAATGACCCCGGTACTGCCAAAACAGATTTTCGACGAATAATTCATCCTCCGAAGATTCATATTCAAGTTCCAAATCCAGTCTTTCAGCTATGCGTTGAGCAAACACTGAGTTCGGATAATTACTTACAAGTTTTTCTCCCCAATAATAAGCTTCCTCAAAATTTTCATCTAACATTTCAATTTCGGTAAGGGAGTAAAGTGAGCGTGGAATCAAATCCGGACTCAGATTATTTTCAGCAATACGCTTGTAGTAAACCTTAGCGCTATCGGGCATATTGAGTGATAAAAAGAAAACATTTCCAAGTTGATAATAGCGGCTCTCCATACGTATTATCAAACTATCCTGCTGCTCTTTTGTAAAAGGTATTTCACTTAAATCGATTGCAGCCTGGGAGGTTGCGATAACTGAGCCATCTTCGGCTACAACCACATCTTCACCCTGCTCTTCGGCAAGCTGTTCGTATCTGGTTCCTCTTACATCAGCTCTTCTTCTCCAGTTATCGGCAAGCGGGCGGTCGCCCCAGATAGCCTGAAACTGCAAACTGGCATCGGTAACCCTCATCGGGTTACGAACATTTAAGAAACCGTATTCGGCTGATTGGGCTTCATCAGCGGTTTCTTCGGGAAGATTATCAGTAGTCACAACTTGTGACTGTCTTCTTTGCCTTTCCCGAAGTTCTCTTTCTATTTCTTCCTGTCTCTGCCTCTGTATTTCCGCTATTACCGAATCAAATTCAGCCGGTTCAAGTCTTCCAAGGTAGAGCAGACTATCCATTTCGGCTATTTCGGTACTGTACCTTGCGTATTCTCCAAACGAGTTTGCAAGATCGCGGGCATTAAAACCGGATGGCAGCCGGTCTCTGTTAACATTTATTGATGCCGATGAATCGTAATAGGCAGCAGCCATTCTAAAATCATCTTTATCAAACCGGTAAATTTCAGCAATTCCGTAAAAAGTTTTTGTCCGTGTTAATGGCGTTGGTGTATAAAATCTGTTATATAAAATCTGATTATACATTTTCATTGCTTCATCAGGCCGGCCCATTAATTGAACCGTGCGCGCAAGTTCGTATTGAAGATCTATTCTCTCTTCATAAAACTTATCATCACGCGACATTGAGTTGAACAGGTTATAAGCGTAATCATATTCACCAATCTGACGTGATACTTCAGCTTCTTTCCGTTTCGCATTATAAACCAATGAATAGTCCTGGTTTGCAGATCTTACCCGTCCATAAGCGTCTCTTGCCGCATGCAGTTCTCCCATCCGTTCTAATATCTGGCCATGTAAAAAGTGCGCACGATCGCGCTTATCTCTTTTTGGCAAATCAGAGATATTTTCTCTCAGCAACCTTTGGGCGGTCGTCCAGTTTTCCTGGGCAACGTAGAGTTGCGCAAGAACTACATTTGTTTTTGCATACAGATCGCTCTGCCAGTTTTCAGTGAGTTCGAGTTCCTCTTCGATAAAGCGAATCCCTTCATTGTACGACTGCATTTCGAGCAATGTTCTGCCCTTCCAAAAAACTGCCCTCTGTTCCAGTTCACCTGTTGTGAGCATCTGTAATTCCTGAAACTTTTCGAGTGCTGAAAAATATTCGGAACGGTAAAAAAATGATTTTCCGATTATTTCGATCGATGGTTCCACATACTTCGATTCGCTATGATTCCGGAGGATAGAAGCGCCCGTTTCGATAGCAAGTTCAAATTCCTGCTGGCCGGCCCGTGTGGGAGACGGGAAAACTTTGATGGGAATCTCCGGGTTTACATCCGGCAGCTGCCTTTGATTTTGATCATATCCATCTTCATATAATTTCTGAAGATTATAATAGGAGTTAAAGTATGCGTTAAAATTCCTGAGTGGTTGTTCAAGTGGTGTACCGCAGGCAGCTACAAGTAAAACAACTAATGATATTTGCAGAAACTTTTTCACGTTAATTCATTCAACGAATATGATTAACTAACAGTATTTACGATTCTTTGATTGAGCTAACTTTTATCATATTGGTTCTGCCTCGTTTTGCAAGCGGCATACCGGCTGCAATAATCACCCGGTCTCCTTTATTTACGAGGCCGTGAGTATGTAAATAATCCTCCATGAGTTTTACGCTGATATCCGTATCAAAAAGTTCATCAACACGAACTGATTGTACACCCCAAACAAGGTTCAGCTGCCGCCGCACCAGTTTGCTTTCGGTAAATGCAACAATAGGCACCCTGGGCCTGAATTTTGCAATACGCCGGGCAGTATTACCGGAATGAGTGATGGTGCTGATCGCTTTTGCATCCACATTTTCTGCCATTGTTACGCACGAATAAGCCAGCGATTCCACAATCTGTTTCTCCTTCCAGTCCGGTTTACGGTATTGAAGGCTGTTATATATTTTATCGGAGTTGCCTTCGACCGACCGTATAATTTTATCCATAGCCCTTACTGCCTCTTCAGGATATTTACCGGCGGCCGTTTCACCTGAAAGCATAACTGCATCCGTGCCATCCATCACTGCGTTTGCCACATCAGAACTTTCGGCCCTTGTGGCACGTGGGTTATTGATCATAGAGTCGAGCATTTGAGTAGCTGTAATTACCGGCTTTCCGGCTACTCTGCACCTTTCAATAATTTTTTTCTGAACAAGCGGCACGTGTTCACTTGGTATTTCGATACCAAGATCACCCCGCGCAACCATTACTCCGTCTGCCTCTTCAATAATTTCATCAATTACATCAACTGCTTCCGGTTTTTCGATTTTTGCAAT
>SLAU01000377.1 GCA_007126675.1 Balneolaceae bacterium | reverse complement strand
TTGCTGAAAAAGGGGCGAAAAGACTTTGGAAAAGCCTGCATGAAGAATCGTATGTGAATGCACTTGGCGCACTGACAGGCAATCAGGCACTACAGCAGGTAAAAGCTGGATTAAAAGCTATATATCTAAGCGGCTGGCAGGTAGCTGCCGATGCCAACCTATCCGGTCAGATGTATCCTGACCAGAGCCTTTACCCGGTAAATTCGGTGCCGGATGTGGTGAAGAGAATTAATCAGACACTGCTGCGGGCCGATCAGATTTATCACAGCGAAGGCGGCGGAGATTTTGACTGGATGGTTCCGGTCGTGGCTGATGCCGAGGCTGGGTTCGGTGGCGCATTGAATGCATTCGAACTGATGAAGGCTATGATAGAGGCCGGTGCCGGCGGTGTACATTTTGAAGATCAGCTTGCATCTGAAAAGAAATGCGGCCACCTGGGTGGAAAGGTGCTTGTACCTACCTCACAGTTTGTAAAAACACTGAATGCTGCCCGGCTTGCCGCGGATGTATCCGGTGTTGAAACGGTCATCATTGCACGTACCGATGCAAATTCAGCACTGCTAATGACCAGTAATGCAGATGAATATGACCATCGCTTTTTAACCGGTGGACGTACCGCTGACGGATATTTTAACATCACCGGAGGGCTTGAAATGGCGATTATGCGCGGGCTGGCTTATGCACCGTATGCCGATTTAATCTGGTGTGAAACATCAACGCCCGATATAGGAGAGGCTCGTGAGTTTGCCCAGGCGATTCATGAACAATATCCAAATAAAATGCTGGCTTATAACTGTTCACCATCATTTAACTGGAAAAAGCATCTTTCTGATGAGGGGATCAGCAGTTTCCAGAGAGAGCTGGGTGAGTTGGGCTACAAGTTCCAGTTCATTACGCTGGCGGGATTCCATGCTTTAAACCACAGTATGTTTAGCCTGGCGCACGAATATCGTCATTACGGTATGACAGCCTACTCTAAACTTCAGGAGGCGGAATTTGCCAACGAATCTCTAGGTTACACTGCAACCCGTCATCAGCGGGAAGTAGGAACCGGATATTTCGATATGGTTAATAACTGCTTATCAGGAGGTAAATCCGAAACGGCAGCAATGGCCGGTTCAACCGAAGTTGAGCAATTTTAAAAATAACCGGTTTTATACGTAACGTAACTGTTCAATCTTGAGAAGTATCCGGGCAGGGAGTGTCCGGATACTTTTTCTTTTCCTTTTCGTCAGTTGAAACTGACTGGAATTGATTACAGTGATTTATTTCCGTTGACTTCAGTCAACGGAGCTTATTTCTCCGAAAATATGTGTGCCGGGTTTTAAAATAAATTTGTAAACTTATGGTGACTAATAATTTAAACTTTTCGCCATGTCAACCAATACAATTCGTGTTATTAAATTTATTGCCCTGCTGCTTGGCGGATTCATTGCCTTCATTTTTGCTGCTGCATTTATAGTTGACAATGAATTTGAAACGGAGCGCTCCATCATAATCGATAAACCGGTTGATGTAGTATTTGAACATATACGCTATCTCCGGAATCAAAATAATTACAGCGTTTGGGTACAACGCGATCCTGATTTAAGGATTGAATATCGGGGTACAGATGGAGAAGTCGGTGCGGTTTCGGCATGGGAAGGGAATGAAGAAGCCGGGGCTGGCGAACAGGAAATTGTTGCAATCAGCGAGGGCGAGCGAATAGATTTTGAGCTGCGCTTTTTTGAGCCATTTGAATCTTCTTCCAATGCATTTAAAACAACTGAAGCCGTTTCAGAAAACCAAACACGAGTAACCTGGGGAATGTACGGCACAATGCCGCGGCCATTAAACCTGATGCTTCTGTTTATGAACCTGGAAGAAGCTATTGGCAATGATTATGAAATCGGGCTTCAGAATTTGAAGATGATTTTAGAGGAATCGTCGTCAGCTGAAGCTGACGGTAATTGATGATTACGATTATTTATTTCCGTTGATTTCAATCAACGGAGAGCGATTTCTCCATTTGTATTTTCGTTCAAATCGATTGATCTCCCTATCAAATGAAATCATTTGATGATGTTCTTCCTGCCTGTGAATATACCTTCGTAATTTTTTCATGTGCCGTTCACTCACACTTACCGCCCAATAATCATCCTGCCAGATAAACTTTTGATCTAAAATTCCCTGCTTGTTAATCCAGTATGATGACTCCCCTTTAATCAATTGTGCCACTTTACTGATTGTTTGTTCCCTGCCAAGTGATATCAGGCAGTGCGCATGCTCGGAGTAACCATTCACACAATCCAGCCAAATCTCTTTTTCATCTGCATTTTCTTTGATGTGACGAAACATTTGAAATCTCAGCTCCGGCGTATTCAAAAATGGTGTTCTGTTTTTAGTGCAAAAAACCATGTGCACCCAAATTCTTGTCCAGCTCATTGTTTTATCTCCTGTTTGTTAATGTTTTCCATTGCAGTCAGCTGAAGCAGACTGCAATGGATAGATTGAATCCAATATTGAATCAATTTCCGTTGACTTCAGTCAACGGATTCATGTGATTCCATGAATGGTTTTATTATCCATCTACTCATATGACACCAAAATCCGAGATCCCTTACACTTTTCTAATCATCCCTCCCAAAATTTTTCAGAAATCTATTTGGAATTTTATTTGATATCTGTAATTTACCAATCAGTTAATTAACTATTTAGTTAAATATATCTTCATGCCATCAGATCCACTTAGTTCCACATTCCACGCATTGGCCGATCCTACCAGGCGTGCTATACTTGCCAGCCTCACTACCGGTGAGAAAACCGTATCCGACCTGGCCGAGCCGTTCGACATGACCATGCCCGCCATCACCAAGCACTTAAAAGTGCTCGAAAAAGCGAAGCTGATTGAGCGCAGCAAGCAGGCGCAGTACCGCCCCTGCCATCTGAACCCCGGGCCGCTGAAGGATATTGACTCATGGATGGAACAGTACCGAAAATTCTGGGAGGCAAGTTTCGACTGCCTTGACGATTACCTGCATCAACTTCAAACAAAAGAAAAAAACGATGAGTAAACTGACAACCGAACAAAAAGAAAACGTGATGACTGTAACCCGCATATTTGATGCACCCCGGGTACTCGTTTTTGATGTGCACTCGGATTGCACCCACCTGAAAAATTGGTACGGCGGAGAGCAATGGCCGCTGGCTAAATGCGAAATGGATTTTAGAGTTGGCGGCATATGGAGCTACTGTTTTTCAGATCCGGAAGGAGGTCTGATATGTGCAAAAGCTGAATACCGGGAAATTAAGCGCCCTGAAAAAATCACTTATCTCGAACATTTCCTGGATGAAAACGGCGATATCAATCATGACTTTCCCGCCGGAATCATCACCTATACATTTATTGATCATAACGGGAAAACCGAAATCGTAAACCGGTGGGAGTATCCGTCAAAACAAGAGATGGATATGATGCTGGATATGGGTGCCGTGGAAGGATTAACTGAAATATGGGAACGGTTGGAAAAATATCTTGCAAATATTAAATAAACAGAAAAACCGATGAACCGATGAACCGAAGAACCGAAAAAGGTTATTGCTGATAATAGAATTTTCAAAAGATTACTTTCTCGGTTTGACAATTTTCTGTTTCTCTGTTCTTCGGTTTTCCATATCCGAATTAAAACCTTCAACTCAACGAATCACACAATGAAAACATCAAATACCCAAACTGTAGAAACTAAAGAAAAAGCGATCATATTTACCAGAACATTTGATGCCCCGCGTGAACTGGTTTTTGAAACCTACACTACATGTGAACACCTGATGAACTGGTGGGGCCCGCGCACCTGGCCGTTAAACTATTGCAAAATGGATTTTCGTCCCGGTGGTACCTGGCACTATTGCATGAAGGGACCGAACGAGGGGGATGAATCCTGGGGGATCGCCAAATACAAAGAGATCGACGAACCCGAAAAAATTGTCTATAACGATTACTTTTCGGATAAGGATGGAAACATCAATTCAGATATGCCTGCCTTCGATACGATAATCACGTTCAGCAAAGATGGTAACAAAACCATTGTGAAGGTGGTCTCGGAAGTGGGGTCCAAAGAGGAAGTCGATAAACTGGTGGAGATGGGGATGATCGAAGGCTTTACCGAAACCTGGGACCGGCTGGAAGAGCA
>SLAU01000359.1 GCA_007126675.1 Balneolaceae bacterium | reverse complement strand
TTATCTTTTTTAGCGTTATCTATTGCCAGCGAAAGTCGAGGATTGCCGTCAGGGTCGCCACCGCCTTCACGTGCTGCTACAGTGATTTCTCGAAGATGCTTCGTAAATATTTTTGAGCGTTTTTTATCTTCTTTGGCTTTTTTATGCCTGATGTTAGCCCATTTGGAATGTCCTGCCATGTCAAATTATTATCATCAATTCAGAGTTTTGTACAGCAAACAAATATAACGTAAATCAAATTTTTCGCCTAATGGCTCAAAAACGTTTTATTACTTTTAAACGTATCTTAATCATGCCGTGTTTTGAGCATCTTTGTAAATTAACGTGAGTTCGACATAAGCGTTTGGAAAAAGTTTCTCCCCTTCCGCCTGAGGCGGATGGGGCTGGGGGTGGTTAAATAAACATTGTTCAAGACTCTATGTTGAAAATTTGATTCAATGCCTTTTTAAACCACCCTTTCCGCCGGCTGACGGATCCCTATGGGGAAATCCCCATCCGCCTCAGGCGGAATGGGACTTATTCGCTTCCAAATTTATAGTTTTTATATCAAACTCAGGTTAAATTATAAAATCATGGCACGATAATTTGACTTGCAAAGTTATTGTATCAGGTTCTTCTAAAAGTAAAATCCGGAAAATGAATATTGGAATAGTTTGTTACCCAACGTTTGGCGGCAGTGGTGTTATTGCTACCGAACTCGCTAAAGGCCTTGCAAACCGGGGGCACAATCTTCACATTTTGAGTTATGCGAGGCCCGCCCGGCTCGACTCGCTTCGAACCGATATAACATTTCACGAAGTTGACCTGAGCAGTTACCCGCTTTTTGAATATCCGCCATACGACCTGGCTTTGGCCAATGTGATGGTAAACCTCATCAAATTTGAGAGGCTTGATGTCCTTCACGTTCACTATGCTATTCCGCATGCTACAAGTGCATTTCTTGCAAAACAAATTCTGAGTGAAAAAGCTGCCGGGGTTCCGATTATTACAACATTGCATGGTACGGATATCACGCTGATTGGGAGTGACCCCAGTTATAAAGAGGTTGTGGATTTCTCCATTAATCAAAGTGACGGGGTGACGGCTGTTTCTGAATATCTGAAAGAAGAGACCTACAGAAAATTTGATATCCGTAAAGATATTCGCGTAATCCCGAACTTTGTGGATTTGGACAGATTTAAGCGGACAAATAAAAATCATTTTAAAAAAGCTATTTGCCCTGAGGGCGGCAAAGTGATTACTCACGTATCCAATTTCAGAGAAGTGAAACGGGTTCCGGACGTGATTTCAGTTTTCGACAGGATTTTGAAAAATGGCATTGAAGCCAGGCTTCTCATGGTGGGCGACGGACCTGACAGGCAAAGAGCGGAGAATAAGTGCAGAGACCTTGGTATGTGTGATAAAGTTCGGTTTTTAGGAAAGCAGGAGCAGGTAGAAGAAGTCTTATCAATATCTGATCTGTTTCTGATACCCTCAGGAAGTGAAACATTTGGGCTTGCCGCCCTTGAAGCAATGAGCTGCGGGGTGCCTGTAGTAAGCTCTGATATCGGCGGACTGCCGGAAGTGAACAAGCAGGGAGTTACCGGTTACCTTTGCGAACTGGGAGATATTGATTGCATGGGCAAACGTGCAACAGAGATATTGAAGGATGATGAGCTGCATAAAAAAATGTCGGCCGCTGCACGTAAACACGCCGAACAATTTGAGCTGGACAACGTGGTGGAAATTTACGAAGACTACTATCGCGAAATTAAGGACGGGCTTGAAGTAACTACGTAATACAAGGGAGTTCTAAATAGTATGGATATAGATTTTGATGCTGTCTAAAGAAGTGCGTCATCCCGGACGCAGCGTTAGCGAAGATCCGGGATCTCCTGCCGTTGATATAAGCAGGGGATACCGGATCAAAGTCCGGTATGACAATAATGATAAGACATTGCGGCTACACGCCCTTTTTGGACAGTATTAGTTATAGTATCTCTGCAGGGTATCCAATATGAAAACTCACATTAATCCCGGATTGCCATTTTACAAATCTCATCTCCGATCGCAAGTCCGGCGGTAGCTGCAGGGCTGGGAGCATTAATAACATGCAGTTGATTATCAAACCTGATGATTGAAAAGTCATCAAGTATTTCACCGTTTTGCTGAAGAGCCATGGCACGAACACCTGCCGGCGCTTCGGTGAGTTCATCTTCCGTTACAGAAGGAATAAGTTTTTGGAGAGATTTTAAAAAAGCCTTTTTTGAATATGAACGGTGCATTTCGTCCAGACCCATTTTCCAGTGTTTTGCGGCAAGCTTCCAGAATCCCGAATAGTTCAGGGTTTCAATGGTATCATCAAAACTAAAAGAAGATTTTGTGTAGCCTTCTCTTTTAAATGCAAATACGGCGTTGGGACCGCACTCCACTCCGCCCTCAATCATACGTGTAAAATGGACGCCCAAAAATGGAAATTGAGGATCGGGTACCGGGTAGATCAGTCCTTTTACTTTGTGGCCGGCTTCTTCAGTAAGTTCGTAATACTCACCCCGAAACGGAACAATCTTTACCGGAGAATTAACGCCGGAGTTGCGGGCAATTCTGTCAGAAAATAATCCCCCGCAATTGATCATCTGCTTCGCTTTAACCGAACCCTTGTCAGTTTCGATAACAACAGTACCGTCCGCCTGAAAAACTCCCTGAACGGTATGATTAAATCTAATTTGATGTCCGCTATCTAATAAAAGCTCCTGAAGCTTTTCACAAACCGATCTGAAATTAACAATGCCTGCGCAGGGCACATGAATTGCACCGACCCCTGCTACCCAGGGTTCAATCTCTTTCATGCGGTCAGCATCAATCAGTGAAATATCCTCGATGCCATTTTCCACACCGCGATCATAAATGGCTTTAAGGCGCGGCATTTCAGATTCGTCTGTTGCAACAATAATCTTGCCGCAGATATCATACTCTATGTCATGTTTTTTACAAAATTCCGTCAGTTGAATTCTGCCATCCACACAGTTTTTAGCCTTGTAGCTGCCCGGTTTATAATATATTCCGGAATGGATCACTCCTGAATTCCTACCGGTTTGATGAGCGGCAACATGTTCTTCTTTTTCAATTACGATGATACTGCTGCCTGGCTTTTCTCTTGCTATTTTATATGCTGCAGAAAGACCCACTATGCCGGCGCCAATAATTGCAAAGTCGTAAGTCATAGGATATTTAAGTAACGATTAAGATCACAAAAAGGTAAAATTCGTCAAAAACAGGCACGAACAACGTGTAGCAGCCGTTTCATAAATCACATTTTTAGCATAAATGTCTTATATTTCAAGGTTGAAAAAACTAAGGACTTAAAATGAGAATGAAAACCCGATTAATACCTCTTCTGATTCTGATTTCTGCTGTTCTTCTGGCATCATGCGGAGATAATGGCGAGCGGTCAGAATCAACATCCAACTCACATAAAGACGTAATAGAGAATGCAACCTTCACTGACTTAGATGGAAATGAAGTTCATATCAGTGAATTTAAAGGTCAGTTTGTTCTGATCGATTTTTGGGAATCATGGTGCGGACCCTGCCTGCAGGTATTTCCGGCAATGCAGGATCTGCGGGAAGAGTATCCTGATGAATTTGCAATGCTTGCCGTAACCGTAGGTATGACCGAAACACCTGAAGATGCACGCCGTTTTAAAGAAGAGCATGATTATGATTTTACCTGGCTCTACGATGAGAATGGTGTATTTGATCAGCTTGGCGGCCGGGGAATTCCTTTTAAAGCGTATGTGGATCCGGATGGCAACTTTATCGAGATTGAAATGGGCTCGAGAGGACGCCAGGGAGACTACGACTCAGCAAAATCAAAAATTAAAGAATTTTTTAATTGATGAACCAACGCAGATAGATATCTGTTAAACGGTTAATTCAAAGAAATCAAAAAGTCTAACTAATAAAATGGAACAACAAGTAGAAAAATTACCATACAAAGTTAAAGATATTACTCAGGCCCGGTTTGGGCGTCAGGAGATCCGGCTGGCTGAAGCAGAAATGCCCGGCCTGATGGCAACGCGCGAAGAGTTTGGAAAAACCAAACCACTAAAAGGTGCCCGGATAGCGGGATGCCTGCACATGACCGTTCAAACAGCTGTACTGATTGAAACTCTGATTGAACTGGGTGCGGAAGT
>SLAU01000349.1 GCA_007126675.1 Balneolaceae bacterium | reverse complement strand
CTTGTATCGGTTGCCGGCATAGATCCGGGCCTGATGACACCGCCGCCTGAATATGCTCTTCGCTCGGCCGTAAGCATCGGGCCAAATTCTTTCTTCATGAGAATGGTCATCAGCACAAATATCAAAGCCAGGATCGGGTAGAACAGATATGGCATTGAATGCAGGAAAATGGTGAACGCATTATCGGCACCGGCCATTAACTGGGCTGATAATTCCGGGTCGGCAGTTTGCTCGGCAAGTGTAGCAAGGGAGTTTTGGATTTGTGTTATTTCAAAACCGATCCAGGTTGTAATTACGGCGCTTACCGCAAGGGGCGCTGCCGTTGAATCAACGATATACGCCAGCTTTTCGCGGGATATGTTCAGGCGGTCAGTCATAGGCCGGAGTGCATTACCCCGGATCAGCGTGTTGGCATAATCATCAAAAAAGATAAAAAGGGCAGAAACCCACGAGAAAAGTTGTCCGCGTTTCCTTGTGGTTGCATATTTACTAATTGACTCAACAATACCCTGGTTTCCACCTCCGCGTGACATCACACCAACCATGCCTCCCAGCAGCAAACTGAATACAATAATGGCGATGTGATCAGCATCCACAAGGGCATCAATCAAAAAATCGAGAGAAGCTGCTGTACCGCTGAAAGGGTTGAAGCTGAAAAGCATTAATGCGCCAACCCAAATACCGGCAAACAGCGAAAGTATTACTTCGCGTGTAATCAATGCAAGGCCGATAGCGATCAGGGGTGGTATTAGACTCAGCCAGGTGCCGTACATGCCAAATCCGGCACCTTCTGATTCTGCCATAGCTGAAAGATCAACCCAGCCCGCAATCAAAAAAGTTACCAGCATTACGAATCCGATAATCCAGATTTTTTTCATCACCGTTATTGTTGAATATAGGTTTAAAAGCAACCACTGAAAATACAAGCATTGTGCTAAAATTCAATCTTAGGATAAAATCTTTAATTTTATAAAAGCGGGTTCGATTGCAATTGTACTTTTTGATATGTTACGACCTGTATTAAACAGAAACTTTTTTGGGGAATTTTTTGAAAAAAAGCAGAACTGCGCTCAAATTTTCAAGTCGCAGAAAAAAACTTGTTGACCAGATCCGTCAAAAAGGGATCAAAGATGAAAATGTTTTAAGCGCCATGGAGCAGATTCCACGGCACATGTTCATCGATACGGCACTCGAAAATCGTGCATACGAAGACAGGGCTCTGCCGATCGGTAAAAAACAGACAATTTCTCAGCCCTACACTGTTGCCGCTCAAACAGAGCTTTTGAAGGTAAAAAAAGGAGACAAGATACTAGAAATAGGAACCGGGTCCGGTTACCAGGCTGCGATCTTGTGCCAGATGGGAGCTGATGTTTACAGCGTTGAGCGCCACGAACAGTTATATCTTACAGCCAGAAAAAACTTGCAGGAATTGGGATTCAGGCCAAACCTGAAATGTGGCGATGGTACCGTAGGCTGGTCTGCTTATGCTCCATACGACGGTATTGTGGTTACGGCAGGAGCGCCTGTTGTACCACAAGAATTGATAAAGCAGTTAAATATCGGTGGCAGACTTGTAGTACCTGTGGGTGATAAAGCAAGCCAGAGAATGGTGCGGATTACACGCGTATCAGAAGACAGTTACGAGGAGGAACAGCTGAGAAGTTATAAATTTGTACCGCTTATTGGAGAAAGCGGTTGGGACGGATAAAACTAACTATGCAGCAGTTTTTGCCTTGTGCTTTTTATGCTTTTTATCCGGCACATCAGGAATTTTATTCAGGTTTATGCACATAATTGTCAATACTACCGACCATGTAATGAGCAGCCCCAACACAGGTAAAAATTGCGTTGAGAACAAAAAAGAGTCCTGAGAAGCCAGCAGTTCACCAAACAACGGCATATCTAATTCAAGGGGGAGTATTAGTTCATCTCCAGTAAATGGAAGCAGTTTACTTAGCATGATGATTAGTTTTTAGTGATAATTCAGTTCTTGATTTTTAAAAGTTAGCCTGAATGCTTATTGAAGGATAGAAACCCTGATATTTTCGTTCTGAAGTATTGTATGATATTATTTCATTGCTTGAATATACGGGAATCATACCTCTATCCAATACATTTTTTCGATTCAGGATATTAATGAGCTCTAAACGAAGCTCAAAAGCCGCATTTCCTATGGCTGGAGAATAAACTACAGACAGATCAACCTGTTGGAAATTGCTGAGAGTATCATTTTCAGGATCAGAAAAATCCAGGTGCCCATTTCGGGAGAATTCACTGATTCTTAAAAAATTATAGTATGAATCGCGATAAGCCCAGGTTCTGCCCCAAATTCCCTGCCACTTTACCACAAATGCCAGCTGCTCAAAGAGGTAATAAAACGTTCTGAATTGTACTCTGTGCGGATCATTCCAGGGCGCAGACAAACTTTTGCCAAACTGGTTATTTAAATCAATGAGTGTGTAACTGTAATCATAACCTGCATTCAGCCTGATTCTTGACCCGGCAAGTGCCTGATCAATTCTGATTCCGCCGCCTGCGATTTCAAGTTTTCTGTTGTCCGCAAAGGCAAAAACTTCAGGATTATTTGAATCCTGCCTGTTTTCTATAAAATTTGTGTATGATGTGATAGCAGCGTTTGGCTGATGTTTATAGTAAGCTTCAAGGGTAATTGAAGTTTGTGAAGCAGGTTCCAGGTATAAAGATCCGGTCAGATGATAAGCTCTCGGAATTTGTTCACGGCCGGCATGCGACCAGATACTAAAATGGGGCACTATAGATGATGCTCCCGTATTTGAGATTCTGTATTCGTTAATAAACTGCCGGTAAAGCCCGCCCGCAACACGAACCGACCAGTATCCGATGGATGATTCAGGCTGATCAAACTGGATGGATGCCCTTGGTTCAGCATAAATGTTATTGGTTTGATCAAGCCAGGTGAAACGAGAGCCATATTTGAAATTCCAGTATCTGCCGATTGTATGATTATTTTCAAGATAACCGCTGATCATAAATGAGGCTTCCTGCATATTTTGTTCTGTAAAATCGGTATCTGAAATGCTTACATCCGATTTGATGCGATCTAACTGTAATCCTGTGCTGATTGAATATCCCCGTGTTATGCTTATTTCAGTGTCCGACTTTAAGAAAGCATGCTGAATCTGATTTCCATCGATTTGAGTAGGAAGCTGCCGGATTGTGGTAAACACTCCATCTTCACCCGGTGTACTTGCTTCAAGAGCGATTTCGGTATTTCTGCTGATAAACGGGGAAACGGCACCGGTTCCGAACAAATTTTTATGTTCGAACCTGTTCTCAGAATATCCCGCCTGAACCGACAGATCAATCCGTGGCGTTAATAAGGTGTTCCATTTTATTTGTCCGGCAACATTATTCCATGAATAGGAATCACCGGCAAACAGAAACCGGGGCATGTCGCTGACCGCTTGAGTTTCATTCAAAACATTGGTTTCCAAAAAATTATCTGCCAGGTAAAAAGAGGTTTCAATTGAGCTGAATGGGTCGGGCTTGTACTTAGCCGCAAAGTGTAAATCAAGAAAACGTACGTCAGATTCGTGCATAACCTGGCTGTAAGTAGTTGCATTTACTTCTTCATCGAGATGCAGGTTTGCGATCAGCGGATCAATATTATCCCAGTTGTTGAGTGTTCGATCAAGTGTCCGGTCTTGATATGTATCCCAGAAGTTAGTTCTCAAAGCGCTCATTATATTTACAGATCGCTGATCATTAACAGGGATTGACAAATCCCCTTTAACATTTACACTGAGCGGATCTGCCTGCATGTACGCACTGTTTTGGTTATTCATTTTAAGATCGTGCGACATATTGATAAGTCCTGCTATCTGGCTTCCCTCACTCACACCGTATCCGGCTTTGTGCAGTTTAATATTTCCTATTGCCAGCGGACTGAATGAACTGAACATCTGCCCGAAACTGTAAGGATTGTAGATTGGAACTCCGTCGAGCAATACGCGGTGCTCTCCATGTTGCCCGCCTTGCATGTGCAGATCTCTCAGGGGCAATCCAAACTGGATACCCGGCATCAGGTTCAGGTTTTTGATCGGAGTGGGATTAAAATCACGGGAATCCATTCCGGACAGTGAACTACCCGGAAGTCTTGGCCTGTGTGATTCCACCACGATGGGTGAGATAAATAATGATTTGGGAGCTAAAGAAATTTG
>SLAU01000027.1 GCA_007126675.1 Balneolaceae bacterium | reverse complement strand
GGAACACCGCGCTCATCAAAAAAGACCTCAACCGGTTCCTGCAGTTTGTCAGATCTCAGAGTAATCTCGCCGGTAACGGGACGAATTTCCGCATTCGCCCAAAAACCCTGTGCCGGATGAAAAAAACTGCCCAGCGCCGGTACCTGCCCGAATGAGGTTGAAAAAAGCCAGATCACACCGGCGGTTAACAGGAGGGAGAGGGTTAGCTTAAGATTTAAGTTCATTAGGTATGATAAATTAACGTAATGTGGTGGTGCTAAAAAATATTCCAGCGCAATTTAAAGATCTTTTGGTAAAAAACATTTTTCGACCCATCCCCCGGCCCCTTCCCTATCACACCTGCGGTGTGACAAGGAATGGGAGCACCTGAGGTTGCATATAACTTTCGAATTAATATCCAACGATGTGCTATAACTAAGAGGCGTTGAGCCCTGGTTCACCCTGGAAGCCCCTCCTTGTTCAAGCGCAGCTTGAATAGGGAGGGGTTGGGGTGGGTCCCAATTTTCACTCTTTTACAATTGCCTTTAATTGAATATCCTATAATCCATAAAACCTTATCCACATATAAACCAACCAATAATTATGCTCATGAAACAGTTACGCTTTTCCATATTTTTAGCGGTGTTCATGATCGCCCCGGCGCTGCTTTTTTCGCAGGTTAAAACCTTTGAAGAAGTAGTTGGCCATAAGATCGGCGATCGAATCACCAAAACACACCAGATTGTAGATTATCTGAACTACCTGCACGAGGCTTCCGACCGTGTATCCGCTTTCGAGATCGGAACCACCTACAACCACAAATTGCAGATGGGTGCAGTTCTGACTCACCCCGACAACCACGCTCGTATTGATGAGATTAAAGACAATGCGCAGAAACTGAACGACCCGCGCACAATCTCCTCATCCGAAGCGGAAGAAATTATTGAAACCCAGCCCGCCATTCTCTACCTGGCAGGTTCCATTCATGGCTTTGAACTTTCGGGCACCGAGGGGGTTCTGTGGCTGCTGGATTATTTCACCACCAACGATGGTGACGAAGTAATGGAGCAGCTTCGAAATACGGTAATGGTGCTTGATCCAAACATCAACTCCGACGGGCGCGATGCATTTGCACAGTATAACCACCAGCACCTGGGCCGCACCGTTACATCCGATATGGCCGACTGGGCAAATGATTTCAATTTCTGGGAAGCGGTAAAGTACCGAACCAGCCATTACTATTTTGACCTGAACCGCGACTGGTTTGCACACACCCATTATGAAACCCGCAATCGCGCCGCAGTGCTTCAGGAATGGAGGCCACAAGCCGGTGTGGATGCGCACGAAATGGGGCATGAGCGGGAGTTTTATGTAGATCCACCGACTGATCCCGTTTCACCGATTTTCCCGGCTTATGCCACAAAGTGGTTTGAGCTGTATGGAAAAGCCCATGCCGATATTTTTGATGAGTATCACGTAGAATACACAAAAGGTGAAATTTTCAACTTCTTTTATCCGGCCTACTTCACATCCTATATGACCTACCAGGGCGCAGTGGGGATGCTGTACGAGCAGGGCTCAACACGTGGTTTTGCAATTGAGCGGTCTGACGGCACGGTACGAACCTACCCCGAAGCCGCAAAGCAGCAGTACCTTGCGTTCCGTGCCATGGTGGGGCTCTCGAGCGACCGCAGGCAGGAGCTGGTATCCGATTATTACCAGGCCAATGTGGATGCGATTGAAGCCGGCCGCAGCGGCACCGTTCGCTACATGATTAAGGAAGAGGGCGATCCTGCCCGCGTGGCAGATGTGGTAAACCTGCTGATGCGAAGTGGTGTGGAAGTGCACCAGCTTACGGAAGATGCGTCCATCCGAAATGTAACCGACCGTGAGGGCAGCAGTGTTGGCAGCCATTCATTCCCGGCCGGTACGTATGTGATTGAATCTTCGCAGCCGCGACATCTCTTTATCCGTAACATGCTGGACCCCGAAGTGCCGATGCCTGAAGGATTTCTTGAAGAGGCCAGAGAGCGGGTTGATCGCGGTGAAAATCCACGCTTTTATGATATTACTGCATGGTCGCTACCGCTGTTTTACAACCTGCAGGGCTTCAGCTCGTCCGACAGCCGAAGTGTAAACACAGAGCGTGTAACCGAGCCGGTTAAAACCGGGAGCGATGTCCCTGTGCAGCGTGCGCAATATGCATACCTGATTGACGGCAATCAAAGCAAAGCACTTTCAGCAATTCCATACCTGCGGAAAAATGAGATCCGGATGAATGTACTCCTGAAACCTACACAGGTAAACCGGGTGCCATTTGCTTCCGGTACTCTTGTAGTTCGGGTTGATGGTAACTATGATAAAGTTCATAATGCCGTTTCCAAAATGGCTGATCGCTATGGGCTTGTTGTGGAGGCGCTTGACAGCGGGCAGGCCGATGATGGCTTCCCGCCAGTCGGTTCTGTGGAAAGCTTGCGTGTAAACGAGCCGAATATTGTTCTGTTGGGTGATTTTCCGGTAAGTGCCTATTCATTCGGCTGGGCGTGGCACACACTCGACCGCGTGTACGAAATACCGCACATTGTTATGAAAACCCGAAGCCTGGGTAGCACGCAATTGGAGCGGTTTAATGTAATTGTGCTGCCTGAACTGTTTGCAGGTGCGCAGCTTGCACAGATGATGGGTGAAGATGGTATTGCGCGACTTCAGCGCTGGGTGCGCGATGGCGGAACACTGGTAGCCATTGGTTCTGCCTCCGATTTCGTAAAAGATCATCTCGAACTTTCGGGCCTTGAAAGCTGGTACGATGATGAAGAAAACCGGCACGCGAACCGCGTTTCTGTACCGGGTGCCTTTTTCAGAACTGAGGTAGACAGCGAAAACTGGCTCACTTCAGGATATTCATACGATGCGCCTGTACTGATCAACTCAAACCGCCTGCTTCGCGAGCCGGAGGGTGCGCCTTCGCCGGCACGTAATGCAGCCATTACCATTGCAGAAGGTGATTCGCATATTGCAGGTCATGCCTGGGAAGAAAACCTGGAGCGCGTGCCCGGCAGCGTATTCCTGTATGAGGAAAGAGTTGGCAGCGGACGTGTAATTACCTTTGCCGAAGACCCCAACTTCCGCGGATACTGGAGAGGTGCAAACCGCCTGTTCCTGAATGCCGTTGTTCTGGGTGCCAGCGCTCCATAATTCTGATATCTTTTGATCGCAGGCAGATTACAAATCCGTCTGCTTTTAATCTTTTATAGTGATTTTATAACTCAACTAAGCACAAATTAAAAACCCGCTGACAAGCTACACTTTCAGCGGGTTTTTTTATGACTTCCTCATCTGGACACCTTGATTGGATTTTAAAGAGTCTAGCCAACCAACAATTAGCTACGAGCTAATACTCATCATTCATAGCTTTAATCAAATGCTTCGTTACTTTTGTCTTGAAACAAAAGTAACCAAAAATTCAAGGCGGCTGATTCGCTACGGCTACATCGCGGGTTTCTCCATCGACTGATAAATCAATGGTCCAACTCTTGTTTCCCAAGCAAACCATTCATCACCGATATGATTTATCAAAACGTCTCTGTCGCCCCGCTCTGCTTATCGCCTACACGAATCAGAGGCCGTTTATCTCTCTTTTTAAGTCAGAGTTTTAATATGGAAAAACACTTCCGGCCTCATGAAAAAATGGCGATAAAAGCGAGGCAGAGCGTAGCGTTAAGAAAGAAAACGTTCCGCTGAGAGCTTGATAACAACCGGAAGTGATATGGAGCTTTGTTTTCTTTTAGCGGAGCATTGCTGAGCTTCGCCATTTTTTCGCCAGTCGGCGGTTTTTGGTACTTTTGAACGCTCAAAAGTACAGGGGAGAGAGTAAGCTAAAAGTACTTTAGGAGCTAATATCATGAATCACAGATCGAAGATCGAATCAATCTCTGAAAATAATAGAAAAAAGGTGCGGGGGCAGGAGTACAAATTAAAAACCCGCTGACAAGTTGTTCTGTCAGCGGGTTTTTATGACCGTTACAATATCAGTATGATGTTATTTAATCAGCATCATTTGACGGGTTTCGACAAAACTTCCAGCTTGTATTCGGTAGATATACATTCCGCTGGCAAGAGAACCTGCGTCAAAAGTGACACGCTGCCATCCGGCCGACTGTTGCTCATTCACAAGTGTGGCAACGCGCTGTCCGAGCGTATTGAACACTTCAAGCCGCACATCCGC
>SLAU01000156.1 GCA_007126675.1 Balneolaceae bacterium | reverse complement strand
CTCCGGCCAGGTTCAACGCTTCGTGAAAATCTCCCTCACTTGTTGCTCCATCACCACAAAAGCTAACTGCTATTTTTTTGTCGTTCCGCAACCGGTAAGCAAGAGCAATTCCATCAGCTACGGGCATGGTTGCAGCAAGGTGAGATATCATACCGAATATTTTGTGATCGGGTACCCCGAAATGAAATGAACGGTCGCGTCCGCCGGTATATCCATCGGCTTTTCCAAAAAGCTGGCAAAACAAAGAATAAAATGGCACCTCTCTTGTTGTAAATAAACCTAAATTGCGGTGCATAGGTAATAAATAATCATTTTTATCAACGGATCTGGCAACACCCACAGAAATTGCTTCCTGGCCAATACCTGAAAACCACTTACTTATTTTATTCTGACGCAGCAACTTAAGCATCCGTTCTTCGATGAGGCGGGGCAATAATAGCGCTTTGTAGTTTGCCAGTAACTCATTTTTTGAAATTTTTTTATTGCCTGTTATCATAAATGTAATTTTTCTGTGTATTTTCAGAGCCTTTGAATAATGTAAAGATTCGCTTAGCAATTGTGCATCTGTATGGACAGGAAAAAAAGCTTTTTTGTCAATTTTTATTTAACACAAACTTAGCATTTAATTTTAAATTCTAAAGCCTTTATTTGAATGGAAGCACTGGGCCGACAAATACTTGTAGAGTATTATGACTGTGATGAATCAAAGCTGAATGATGTAAGTTACATCGAAAACTCTTTGATTCAGGCAACCAAAACATCAAGAGCAACAATTATCTCTCACACCTTTCACAAATTTAGTCCTTATGGAGTCAGCGGGGTTGTAGTGATCGCTGAATCCCATGTGGCAATACACACCTGGCCTGAATACAACTACGCTGCTGTCGATATTTTTACCTGTGGTGATACAATCGATCCGTGGATCATTCAGGAGGAATTGAAGGAATACTTTGAATCCAAAAATGCCTCAAGTATGGAAATGAAACGCGGATTATTTAAAGTTCCTCAAGGCCAGCGTTTGATGTTCAAGCCATCAGCTGAGCAGGAAGCGAGCTAATTCTAATAAGTTAATAAATTTTCAAATCTATGATGGTTAACACTCCCAATATTTATTTTTTGGTAAGAGGAGCTGCAGAAGGCAGAACAAGATTAAATGCTTTTGATAAGGCACTCCTGAATGCCGGAGTCGGTGACACCAATCTTATGCGCATGAGCAGTATTTTGCCACCCGGTGCCAAACAGGTTGACGTGAGAGACGTGGAATTGCCAAAAGGAGGACTGATACCACTTGCCTATGCAACCATAGATGGAAATACCCCGGGCAGGCTTATCTCCGCTGCAATTGCTGTGGGTATTCCTGAGGATGAATCAGAACCGGGCGTCATCATGGAATATGAAGATCATGCCGACCTGAATACCGTTGAGGGTATAGTAAGGCAAATGGTTGTAGATGGCTTCGAATACCGGAACAGAAAATTAAAGGAGATTAAATCGTACGGAATCGAACATAAAATTGAAGTTTGCGGTGCAGTATTTGCCGCTGCTGTTCTTTGGTACAAATAGCCCGTGCCGGGGTTTTCAATTACTTTTAATTATTCAAATCAGAACTTAGCCAATTATGCCGCTTCAGTACAACGAGTATTACAATGAAAAAACCGGCCTGACAATCGGGTTAAAAAAACTCCTCTATTCAAAACAGACAGATTACCAGCTTGTTGAAGTGTATGAAACGGATACATGGGGTAACCTGATGACAATAGACGGTATGGTAATGCTGAGTGAACGTGATGAGTTTGTTTATCATGAGATGCTGAGCCATGTTGCAATGTTCACTCACCCTGAACCGAAAAGAGTTTTGATTATTGGCGGCGGTGATGGTGGAACTGCAAGAGAAGTATTGAAGCATCCATCCGTTGAATGGGTAGATATGGTGGAGATTGATGAAGCGGTTGTGGAGGCTTCACAACTGCATATGCCGGATGTGGGAGATTTTGAAAACAAGAAGCTGAATGTACTTTTTGAGGACGGGATTAATTTCGTAAAAAATGTACAGAACCCGTACGATGTGATTATTATTGACGGGTCTGATCCGGTAGGCCCGGCTGAGGGTTTATTCGAAAAAGATTTTTACCAACTCTGTTTTGATGCTCTGGGTGACGATGGTGTATTAACAACTCAAACCGAAAGCCCCTGGGTTGAATCTTATCATCCGAGCATGAAAAAAGTATTTGGTGCGCTGGAAGATATTTTTGAAATATCTAAAATGTATCTGAGCTTTATTCCGTTATATCCGGCGGGAATGTGGTCGATGGGCTTTGCTTCAAAAAAGTATGATCCGCTTTCCTCAGATGTTAATGAACGTATTGATGCACATAAAGATATACTAAACACCTTAAAGTATTATAACAAGGATATCCATACCGGTTCGTTCGCTTTACCAAATTTTGTATCTGAAATTATCAGATAACTTGTCATGAGTTTGCTGCGCCAAATAACGTGTGCAGTAATCCTTATTTGTTTGGCCTCACCTGTTGCTTTTGCTCAACAAACCACACAAATCAAACTGATTGCAGATGGTGAATCAATAACAGTTGAACGGGATCTGATTAACAGCCTGGAACAAACCGGCCTCGATGACTGGCCAAATGAAGTTCAAAACTGGTACTACAAACGCGGCTTTTTGGATGCATCTGCAGATTCTTTTCTGACAGATACTGATCCGCCTGAACTTTATCTCACAGAAGGCTGCAGATATACATTAAGTGAATTGAATATCGAGAATAAAATCTCTGCAGAGTTCTCTTCATCTGATCGATTCACCGGCGAAGTTTTTACTGAAGAGCTTACATCAATCATCACCGCTTATTATCTGTTTGAACTTGAGCAGGAGGGATATCTCACGGCCGAATTTCAGATAATTGAAGCTGTAAAGGATTCTGATGAGTGTAGCATTAAATTAACTGCCGAATTACGAGGAGAAGATGTGTAC
The DNA here is from genome assembly GCA_007126675.1 of Balneolaceae bacterium. Taxonomy (GTDB): domain Bacteria; phylum Bacteroidota; class Rhodothermia; order Balneolales; family Balneolaceae; genus SLAU01. The sequence continues at coordinate 1,222 of SLAU01000156.1, read as the reverse complement.
CAAGTTAAAGGAATCCGGTTTGATGGAGTGGAACGCAATAATCCGGAATATCTTGAAAAAGTAACGGGTATCCGCAGCGGCAGTGTGATCACACCCGAAATAATGGAAAGAGGCCGGCGCAACCTGCTGAATACCGAACTTTTTGCTGATGTGGGGCCGGGTGAACTGATTTTTGTAAATGGTGAACCTCACATCAACTACGAAGTAACCGAACAACAGCTAAACTTTTTTGATGGCTTGATTGGATATGTGCCCCAGGCTGACGGATCGGGTCAATTAGCCGGCTATGGAGATATTTTATTACGCAATGCCCTGGCCGACGGCAACCATCTTGCGATTCGGTATGAACAGCTCCAGCCGCTAGTATCAAAGTTGGATATAAATGCAGGGCAGCAGTTAATTGGCGGAATTCCTCTTCGCGGCGAAGCGGGATTGTCTTTTGTTCAGCAGGATACAACGTACCTTGTCAGAAATATTACAGCTGAAGCAGGTTACCGGATTTTTACAGGTTTTGAATTCATCGGAACACTGCGCGCAGAAAGAAGCAGTGTTTCAAGAACGATGCAGGCTGAGCCGGCTGCTCTCGATTCCAGGGCACGATTTTATGGGCTTGGTTTTAGGTACCGGCAGTTAGACAGGATTACAGTACCAACCAGGGGATATGACGCAAGAGTAATGCTTGAGCAGGGACGAAGATTCCTGAATGATGAAAGGCTTGAAGAAAGAGCAGACAGATCCTACAGACAAACGATTTTAAAAAGCTCCATTCGTGGATATTATCCGATATCTAACCGAATTGTACTGGCAGCAAGGGCCGATGCATACCTGCTCGACAGCCCCGAATATATTATCACAGATCTTTATCGCTTTGGCGGTGCAAATACAATCAGGGGATATCGCGAGGATCAATTCAGGGCTTCTTCGGTGCTTTGGGGTGATCTTGAGCCGCGCTTTCTGCTTGACAGAAACTCGTATTTATTCATTTTCGGGGCATATGGCCTATTTGAAAGGCCACAGCTAATCACGGAAAGTACCGGTCAATTCTCACAAAACACAGATTTAAAATCATTCGGATTCGGGCTCGCCTTTCAGTCTCCGATAGGTTTGATCAAGTTTTCTTACGCTGTATCGCCGGATGATAATTTATCGGATGGGAAAGTTCACGTGGGTATTTCAACGGGAATCTGAATTTAGAAGACAACTGAAAAAGGTGATTTGCTGG